>CALGJS010000395.1 GCA_937927835.1 uncultured Saprospiraceae bacterium
TAGGTAATAGTCCGATCCGGCACCGCCACCACCACCTGGAGCAAAAAACGCGGTAACTAAGTCTCCTGTGGTGGAAAAATCAACACCCGGTTCTGAGAACATAGTTAATCCAGCGGTCGCTTCATCTTCGAAAGTTTCACATATAGTATCATCATCTTTTATTATTCCCTCTCCTTGGCCATCGGAGATGATGGCTCCATTGGTAGCATTAGACAAGTTCATAAAAAAAGTTTCTGGGAGTTCTGACATTAGATCTCCAATGACTTGTACCTCGACTGTTTGGGAAGCGGGACCATTAGCAGCAAAATTTAAAGTAACCGGAGCAAGTGGTAGATAATCAGTACCAGGTGTGGCAGTGCCTGGGGAAGATCCTACGGTTACGTCAAAGGCAGTAGTCACATCACTTCTTGAAACGTTAAAAGTAAAAATAGTATTTCCACTGTTACCCTCATTCAAACAAACATCATCAATTGAAACCAGTACTGCGGTCTCATCAAAAGTGGCAAATTTAAAATTATCAATGGCGATATAATGAACTCCTGCAGGCAATACTACTTCTAGTGCGGATAACAGCGCACCATCTAATGGCGTACCGGAAAATGAAATCCCTTGCACCCAAGTACTACCTGAACCAGTAGTTGTAAGCGTAGCTGTTACTGTTCCACCGCTTGCCAAAGTTCCTATAAAGTCTACCGAACCATCCTCTGGAGTATCTGGATCACCATCTGTCGATAGCCATAAATCTACCGTTAACATTTCAAAAACTTTATTAGGAGTGGTTAATTGAATTTGACCGACACTTCCTGTATGAGGATCATTATCAATATTAGATTCCAAGTAAAGATCAGATTGGCCAGCTCCAGCACCACCTGGTGCAAAAAAGCCAATGGCTAGTTGGTCAGTGGTCGAAAAACTAATTCCATTTTGCGTAAAAGTAGTAGCATCTTCGGTCTCGTCTTCAAAGGTTTCGCAATTTCGATCATCATCCAAGATAGTTCCGATACCTTGTGCATCAATAATTTCTACACCGTTAGTGGCATTGGTCAAATTAACAAAAAAGGTTTCATCAGATTCTGGATCAACATCACCTAAAACAGGAACGGTAACCGTTTGGGTTAGCGGGCCTCCAGAGGTAAAATTAAGCGTCGTTGCAGCTAAGGCGGTATAATCTGTTGCGGAAGATGCCGTTCCATCAGCAGATGCTACATCTACCGAAAAAGAAGAGCTGTTATTTGATCTGGTAATGGTAAAAACAAAATTTTGAGTTCCAGAATTACTTTCAACAGCGCTAACATTATCTATGGTTAAAGAAATAGCACTTGCATCTAAATGAGTAAATTTAAAATTATCAATCGCCATGTATTGAACTCCTGGCCCAAGGGTAACTTCCACCTTTGATAAGTTAACTCCGCCTAAAGCAGTTCCATCAAAATCGACGACTTCCCAGCTATTGGTATTTGGAGGGTTGATATTAAAAGTTACGGGGATGACCGCACCACCTACAGCAGGCGTTCCATTAAATGTTATGGTCCCTGCTTGTGATTGATCACCAGTAGGAATTGTTGATAACCAAATGGCCATCATCTCTAGTTGGAAAACACGGTTAGGGGTAGAAATCATAATTTCCCCTACAGTTCCGGTAGCATTTAAAGCTTCTAAAAATCTGGAATCATTGGCAGGTGGACCAGCAGCACCACCAAATCCAGCATTCGCAAAAAAACCAATATTTATACTGCCGTTGGTAGTAAAATTAACACCACCTTCTGAAAAAGTGGTTGCCCCTGTCATTTCTGATTCAAAGTTATCGGTAAAGGATTGGGCTATGGTTTGTGAAATTCCAAAGAAGATAAAAAGTAGGGGCAAAAGTCCTAATTTATAATCAAATTTATAATGTTTTTTGATCACAGAGGGCATAGGATTGGCTAAGCATTGTTTCATTGTTTTGGTTTTTTAGTTTTAAAAAAGTATCTATAAAAAATGTTCCTGAATATTGATTATTCAGACATTTTTGAGCCTTATAAGTGAAGTAGCGTTAAAATCTAACAAGATTATTTCTCCAATTGACCATTATTAACTCTAAACAACTTCTTTATTCGAAAAGCATGTCTCAGTTTCTATTAACTGAAAATAAATGGCTTATGAGTTTAGAAAACCTCTAAAAATCAATTTAATTTTTCTAGAAGAGATTCTAGCATAAAGTCGATGCTAGAAAATGAAAAGTGGCCATCTTTAACAAGGTGGAAAAATAGAGATATAGTAATTGGGCGGAAAAGATAAAAGTATGTCTGTATGTTATTTCTGGCTTTACTGCCAGTTGTTTGTTTAATTATAAGATACCAGTAAAACATTATCTTTTCATTTACTAATACCTTTGTATCAAAGGTAGGAAATATTATTTAGATTTTCGAATCAAATTTCCCAATGGCACGAAAAGATTTCCTAATGGTAAGATAGGGCTTCCGAATGGTCATTCGATGGTCATTAAAAACTGCTCTTTTTACCTTCATTAATACGAAAACCCACTCAACACCTCCTCAATTTCCGCAAACCCCAGACGCTGCGCCACCACCGGTTGTTTACAATCTGCAATCAATTTATTCCATTTAGTACGAAGCGAATCCTCCATTTCCTCCTTCTTAACCAGCTGATATAGATCCTCCAACAAGCATCCATATGCCCGTACTTCTATCCGCTCTATAAGCGGAGCAAGCTCAGAGTTGATATCATAAAAAGTAGCCGCACCGAAATCACTCAATAGACATTCCGCTTTTTCGTCGACCGATTTATTTACCAAAATATTATGCGCATAAAGATCACCATGATTAATTCCCTTGCGATGCAAAGCCAGAGAAACAGCAACGATCTGCTTTGCCATCATCAGCAACTCCGCGCCACTATAGTGACTCCCTTCCTCAAAGACATCTCGCGTACAAGTTTCCAAGCTTGGAGGATTGCCTAAGTTGGTATAGACCGGAGAGATCAACTTCATCACCAATCCATTTTTTCCTTCCCAGTGATTTTTTATCCGACCCAGCACTTCTACCAAACGCTCGTGTTTTCCGACTGCGATGGATATCGCCATTTCGTCTTCTGGCCAACCATCGCTCGTCACCTCTCCTTTAAAAACTTTAATCGCCACCTCCTCCTTTTTAGTATTCCATGCTGCCTTTGAGATCAAGCCCGAGGCACCTTCGCCCAATACTTCCTGCATCGTAAACTCCTTCCAATCATAGGATGCAATAGAGACGTTTCTACGAGATTTATAGGTAGCAGGATTTCCACTAAAAGCGATCCAAGACAACCTAGGTAATTCAAACAACCATTTTGGAAACGCCCCAAGACGATTCGCCGAAATTCTCAACAACTCCAAGTTTTTACAATGCGCCATCTCCTCTGGAAATTCCTCGATCAGATTACCTGCCATCGCACATTTTTGCAGTAGCGAACAATCCCCAATGCTTGTAGGTAATTGCGTTATTTTATTATCCGTCAAAATCAACCATTGTAGGGTAAGAGGAAGCGCACCTTCGGGTACGGTATGGATTTGATTCGTTTTAAAACCAATCATTGTCAAGGCAGGGCATTTTCCCAGGATCTTCGGAAACATCGTAAAATTATTACGTGAAACAAATAGGATGCGTAATTTCTTCAGCGCAACGATTTCATCCGGCAATTCTGTCAATTGATTCCCCGACAAGTCTAAGTACTCCAGCGTATTTGCGAGCGCAAATATTTCTTTGGGAAACTTCTTTAACCCACAACTCAATTGGAGTTTTTTCGATCCAACCAATTTTCCCGATTTTAATGCTTCTAAAGTCTGTATCATATCCGTAATTATTCGGCACAAACTTACGCTTTTATTAGAGAGGGTAGTAAGGAGTTTGGTTGGTTGTTAGCGGAAAAAAGTTGGGATGGTGTTAGAGTTCTGGATATTTTTTAACTTTAGGGTGGGAATGTTGGATGTTAAGGCATTGTCTGTAATTGAAAAAAGAAAAAACGTATACCATAATATACCTAATGAAAAAAGCTTTGTTATTTTTTACAATCATAATTTTAACACCTATTCTTTCTATATGTCAGGATATAAAATCTGAAAGGGGGAATGGAATAAGTCAGGTAGCTAATCTAAGAGATGTCATCTTGAAAAAGCATCCTGATTCTCTAAAAGAATTAGGAGCTCTTTATGAACGATGGGATAGTATCGCTTCAGCGGAAGAGGCCAAATACATGACATTCAATATTTTGAAAGCAAGGGTGGTGGACGGGAGTAAACATAAGCATATAAAGAAGGAAGCTATCAAAGCAAAGCCGGCCTCATTGATTGCCATTGGATTGACAGATGCGGAAATCGAAACCATAGCAGGAAATTCAGAAATTTTGGATTTAATCCATTTTGGTTTATTGGAGCATAGATACCCATTCAAATTAAAAGGAACGTCTAACTTTTATAAAGAGTTTGCGTTCTATGATATAAAAGAAAATGATTCCATCTATGAGATTGGAAGTGGTTTTGGAACACTAGGATTGATGATTAATTTAATGATGCCCAAAGTGAATCTTTATTTAAATGAACTGGATGAATCCTATCTGAGATATATCGAATCTAGAATCTACAAAAATCCAGAATTATTTAATGCATACAAGATTGCACTTTTAAACGGAGCGAAGAAATCAACAAATCTTGAACACCTTGAAGTTGATAAAATTATTCTACGAAATACCTACCATCATTTTAGTCATAAGGAGGAAATGATCAATTCTATTAAAAAAACCTTAAAAAAGAATGGATATCTATTCTTACTAGAATCAACCATAGAACTAAACAACGATGACGATCTTTGTGAAAAAGCAATGACAAAAGAAGCGGTATTAAGCGAAATGTTAGAACAAGGATTTACCTTAGTAGCCGAAGAAAAATGGGGAGAAACTGCGGCATTAAAATTTCAAGTAAAATGAAAACCTAACTATCAGTTGGAATTCAAGTCTTGATAAGCTCAACTACAAATTAATCCTTGCAAATGAATGATGAATTAAAAGAAGAAGCGGAAGAACAAATTTATAAAGAAGTTAGTGTTAATTAGTTGATTGGTTAATCGGTTTCGTATTACGCAATGCTAATACGACAAAGATGACACACTTTACTGAACACTCCCCGAGGTGAAGACTGAAATAGAATTCGAATCACTGGTAAGAAAAACATTCAATTTATAAACTGTATTTTTAAAACCCAAAACCCAAAACCCAAAACCCAAAACCCAAAACCCAAAACCCAAAACCCAAAACTCAAAACCCAAAACTCAAAAAAATGAATCTAAAAAATATAATAACCACCATTTGTAGTCTGCTCTTTTTTATGATCGGAGTAGATAAATTTTTATCCTTTTTAGAACCACCATGTTCTTTAGAAACCACCATCGCACCTATGGTTTGGAAAGCATTTGGCGTCTTACAAATTGCGGCTGGTATCCTCATTTGGCATCCTAAAACAAAAAGATTTGTGGCTGGATTCTTCTTTGTTTTTATGCTGATTTTTTCAATCTATCATCTCATACAGAATACCTATGACATTGGCGGATCAGCATCTATGGCCGTTTTGTTGGGTTTGTTGGTTTGGAATCCAAGCATTATTAGCGGTAAAAATAAAGCGGTCTAAGTTACCGTTTACAGTTCATCGATCGAAATGTTAAATCGCAATAAAAGAAATAACTCTCCGTTCTAAAATTGAACCAAACCAATTTCAAGTGAAAAAAATAACAATGATTACGTTTCTCTTACTTTTTGTAATGATGGAAACAACCTTTGCTCAAGTTAGTCTGAATTTTTCAGGAGGTATTAATGCTGCAAATCTGAAGTATAAAAACTTAGAGAATGCTCCTTATACGAATGGCTCGGGATATTTTATTGGTGTAGCGCCAACGTATAAAGTCTGTGAAAAGGTAAGCTTTTTGGTTGATTTTCAATACAGTAGCCAAAATTATTTTGCTGGTGATATTAATAGTATTACACGTACCGGATTCAAAACTAATTTTATAAATATTATGCCAGAGGTGGAGTATAAAGTTCATAAAAAATTAGCGCTTGGCGTTGGTGTAAATTATGGCGTAAAACTCGACGAACAAGCTAAAGTTGGAAATGGAGATTGGTCAAAAGCAAGAGGTTTTGAACTAACTAAATCAACTGATTTTGGATTAACAGGAAAGGTAAAAGTAAATCATAAAAAGTTATTTGCTTTCGTAAGATATACGGTCGGTTTGAAAAACATAACCAACTTGACCTACACGAATAATGATGGACAACCAGTTGAGGCTTTTCAACAACTAAATAGAAACCTGCAAATCGGAATTGGATATTCTTTAAGCTTTAAGAAAACATAAGGGCTAATCGAATATTCTAAGCATTAAAAACTAAGATAGAACCTATAAACTTCTCCGTCGTAGTAACGTAAAACGAGTAGATGTAACCCATAAGTTGCATCTACTCGTTTTTCCTTTCCCCTTCCATCAAAATCCAACAACCGCTACTGAACAACCAACGTCACTGCTAACATTACCAAATAAATTATTGGTATAAATATTTCTCTGCTCATCAACTTTGATAACATAACCTTTATTCCGAACTGCGTTTAGACTTTGAGATTGATCGAATGAAATATCAATCCGCTACCAAACGGACCGAACATTTATTTTACAAGAGATTTCAGATACAACGGATATACTTTATTTGATTCAAAAATTGAGAAATGCTTGTGCACAACTTTCCCATCAATTGGTTTTAAAAACCAATTACCAACCAGGTTTATTAGATGACGCCATTCAAAATTTAGAAGATAGTAGCTATTTGGATAATCCTGCGATTGCCATCTATTATTATTGTTTTCGATTTTTAAAAGAGCCAGAAGAAGTTATTTTTTCCATTTATTTAAATCCATTTTATTAGAACATCGAGATCTATTTACCAAAGAAGATTTAGAAGCACCTTATCGACTGGCGATTAATTTTTGTATCCGCAAATCAAATCAAGGAACACAAGCCATCGAATTTTCTATTCGTAGTATTTCTTAAATCTCATTTTTGCTTATAGAGCTGTTCCTACCGCAGGTAGGCAGGTCTACAGCAGGAGGTTTACCTACCGAAAGGTAGCTGTAAACGAACGCTATTATTTTTATTTGCTTTTAAAAAATGATTGGGTTTGTGATGGCACAATGGTAGGGATAATCTTAGGAGTTGGAGATATTTTTTAACTTTAGGGTGGGAATGCTGGATAGCCGTGAGTTTGTT
>CALGJS010000396.1 GCA_937927835.1 uncultured Saprospiraceae bacterium
AATAATTAATAATGGCTCTTCTGGCGTATTTATTAATGAATAATTTTTTAATGAATAATTAATAATGGCCTTCTGGCGTATTTATTAATGAATATGATTCATTTTTAAAGGTAAATGACATCTCCCATGAAATATTGAATATGCAATAAAAATTAAAAAGACCCGTCTGGTTTTCATCGTCGGTAACGATTTAACCGGACGGGTCTCCGTATATTTCAGTTTTAAGTTTTGAGTTATTGATTTGTTTTAACGACCTGTCGGCAGACTGGTTAAACAAATCAACGATTAAACGCTTAAACGCTTAAACAAATCTCTTATTTCTTGTTTCCTTTTTCGTAATCTGCTAGGAATTTTGCAAGTCCGATATCTGTTAGTGGGTGGTTGAGTAGTCCGAGGATACTTTTTAGAGGACAAGTAACGATGTCCGCACCCGCTAGGGCAGATTCTACGATTGCTTTAGAGTTACGGATGGATGCTGCGAGGATTTCAGTTTCGAATTGCTGAATTTCAAAGATATCTGCAATGGTTTCGATTAATTGAATTCCATCCCAGTTGGTATCATCTACTCTTCCGATGAATGGAGACAAGTAAGTAGCACCAGCTTTGGCGGCTAGGATTGCTTGTCCAGCAGAGAAAACTAAAGTACAGTTGGTTTTGATACCATTATCTGTAAAATATCTGATGGCTTTGACCCCATCTCGGATCATCGGCACTTTCACCACGATATTCGGCGCAATCTTAGCGAGTTTTTTACCTTCTGCCACGATTCCTTTATAATCTGTAGAAATTACTTCTGCACTTACATCCCCCTCTACGATTTCACAAATTTTGGCATAATGCTTATTAATTTTAGCGGTTCCAGTGATACCTTCTTTAGCCATTAAGGAAGGATTGGTAGTTACACCATCTAGGATACCGAGGTCTTTCGCCTCCTTGATGTCATCGAGGTTGGCCGTGTCAATAAAAAATTTCATAATCAGTTGATTGAGAATAAAAATGAAGGGAAAAAAAGGGGTGAGAAATCATATCACACTGCTACGCGCTCCTACCCTTGCTGCATTTCTGCCCTGGGGGAGTTCAGAGGGAGCTAGTTGTATGACTCTCACCGGCCGCAAAAATACGGTGTTTTTTAAGAAATGCAAGGGAATGAGGCGATTTATTTTTTTATAGGCTATTTGCTGCTAGCTGCTGGCTTCTTGCTCCCTTTATCGCTGGCCTGCCGAAGGATCGAATGAAGCAAGTAATAGTATTATGAGGTAGTCTTTTCGCTAACAGGTAGTTTTTAGTAGAAGTTTTATGAATAAGAATATGAATGATGGAAATATTCTAATTCTAATTTCGATTCACGTTCACATTCTAAAACACAACGACCCCGTTGTCATTGCTGATAACGAGGTCGTTGTTAACGTGTTTTTCTGATTAAAATATGAGGCTGGAATCCCACAGCCTAATTGCTATGGAAATTTTTGGATTATACATGGTATATTGAATATAGGAAATATCTTTGGCAACCTTAAATTAACAACAGGTTGATCAGGACTCCTAGCCTCAAGTGTAATCAAACTAAAAAACACGAAAATATTTTTAAGTATTAATTTTCTTATACGGCTTCAGAAGCTTCCTCTAATTCGCCAATAAAATCTTCGTCATTAACCATTACAAATCCGATGGTTCCTAAGGCTGCTACAATAGCAACTCCTAATAACGGACTAATAGCAAACAAATTAAATAAAGTAAAGTAGAAAGATATGCCTAGAAGGGAAACGATGATTAAGGCAGAAATGCTGTAAAATGAATTTTTCATGGTCTATGCGGTTAAAAAGTTTCTAATTGGTTATGTTTTATATTTGCTAGTATTGTAAAAAACGTGCCAAAAATGGTTAAACCGCGATTTTTATTTATTTTTTTAATATTAATTTTAATTAAATGCTAAGAATGTGGTTTGGGTAGGATTAGTTTATCAATGAATTTTTGCTTCTTCCTATTCCCTAAAACATTAAAGCGTTGAATATTGATTTCTCAACAATTCAACGCTTCAACGAATCAACAATATCTTACTAACTCCACAAAGGAGCAGGGTAATTGGTCATTTCTGCTAAAGCTTTCATGACACCAGGCTTGTCTTCTTGGTAAGTAACTCCATGCCAGAGGTCTCTAGAAGTCAGGACTTTATAAGAACAAGTACCATCTTGAATTTGCTGATTGACCACTAAGGGGATAAAAAACTCAGATTTTGGTTCGTGCCCTCGTTCTTTCACAAATTCGATAAACATCTTCCGGATTACTGGGAAAATATTTGGGTGGAAACCCCAAAAATTCATACTAACCAATGATTCTTTATCCAATTCTACTTTACCTTCTTCACCGGTAAAATAGATTTTGCCGTTATCTCGCTCAATTTTGGTTCGTTCTACTACGGTAACCATATTGTGCTTTTCATCCATTTCTGCTACTCCACGCGAAACGCTACCATTATCAGACAAAGTATTTCCTAGAACGTATCCGACCAGTGCATTATGCGTTGCGGTTACTTCTTCCCTTAAAAAACGAGCAACTTCTTTAAATCCTGCGCCACCATAAAAGTCATCGGCATTAATCACTGCAAATGGTTCTTGGACAAAAGGTGCAGCGACTAGCACTGCATGAGCAGTTCCCCAAGGTTTGACTCTTTCTGGCACTTCGGTTAGTCCTTCCACTGGTGTATCAATTTCTTGAAAAGCAAAAGAAACATTTATTTTATCAGCAAACTTGCTGGTTACTTTGGATTTAAAATCTTCCGCAAAATGTTCTCGGATAACAAATACCACTTTACCAAAACCAGCTTGGATGGCATCGTAAACGCTATAGTCCATGATCGTTTCGCCATTTGGTCCTACGCCATCTAGTTGTTTTAGGCCTCCGTATCGACTTCCCATTCCCGCAGCTAGTACGATTAATGTTGGTTTCATATTCTTTTTTTTTGACTTTAGCTTTCGATTAGCTAGTTATAAAAATAGGTGATTGTAATTTATGTTTATCAATTAAATTTGGATACATCAAATCAGCCTTAAGGCTAATCTCGGTTAAATAAGATTCTTTTTCCTTTTTCAGAATCATCTAAAGCTCCTTGGTGGTAGGCCATATGTCCACTAACGATCGTGGTTTCTACTCTCCCTTTAAATTGTTTTCCTTCAAAAGGTGACCAGCCACATTTGTATTCCAATTCGTCTTTACTTACGCTCCACTCTGTTTCTGGATCAAAGATAACTACGTCCGCCCAATATCCTTCTCTTAGATAACCTCGTTCTTCAATCTGAAAACAATCTGCTGGTGCATGACACATTTTTTCTACGATCCGCTCTAAGCTAATTTTTCCTTTTTGGTAAAACTCTAACATTATATTGAAGGAATGTTGAACCAATGGAACACCAGAAGGAGCAGTAAAATAATTACCTTGTTTTTCTTGCCAAGTATGAGGCGCATGATCTGTGGCAATAATATCCAAACGATCGTCAAGTAAAGCGGGGAAAAGAGCTTCTTGATGTTGGCGCTCCTTGATAGCTGGATTACACTTTATCTGGCTACCAAATCTTTGGTAATCCTCCCGATTAAAATATAAGTGATGAACACAAACTTCGGAAGTAATTCGTTTTTCTTTTAATGGTTTTGAATTATCAAAAAGATCTAATTCATTTTTGGTTGAAATATGTAAAATATGTAACCGAGTATTGTGCTTTTTTGCTAAATCTACCGCAAAAGAAGACGAAATTAAACAACCCTCTACTGATCGAATATCAGGGTGTAAATCCATCGGCACCTCTTCTCCATATTTCTGACGGTATCGTTCCATATTACCTCGAACCGTTTTTTCATCTTCACAATGCGTAGCGATCAACATATGAGCTTCCGAAAAAAGAGCATCTAAAGTTCCAGGATCATCTACTAACATATTACCAGTACTTGATCCCATAAAAGCTTTTATCCCACAAACCGTTCTTGCATCTGTCTTTAAAACTTCATCTAAATTATCATTAGAAGCTCCCATAAAAAAGGAATAATTCGCGATGGATTTACCGGCAGCTATGTCATATTTATTTTGCAATAGTTCCTGGGTTACTGCTGGCGGTTTGGTATTAGGCATTTCCATAAAGGTGGTTGTACCACCAATAACGGCTGCACGAGGTTCTGTATATAGATCCGATTTATGGGTTAGCCCTGGCTCTCGAAAGTGAACTTGATCATCAATTACTCCGGGCATCACCAACTTATTCGTAGCATCTATTATAATATTGGCTTTTACATCAATCACACCTCCGATTTTTTCAATTCTACCATTTTTGATATAAAGATCACCTGCGGTAATTTTACCTTCATTGATAATTCGGGCATTTTTTATCAGAATACTCTTCATGTTATTTTTATAAATAATGAATAATATATTTTACGAATATTTTTATTGGAAGTTCTACTTCTTAAAGGAAAGTCAAAAAATACTTGCAGCAAATGTATTAATAAATAAGTTTCTTTGTGAATAATTAGAATAGTCTTTTCAATCATTTTAAATTCCAAATCATTTTATGCCCATAATTCCATCTGGATATCATCATGCTCCTTTTTATCTTCTCACTGGACATTGGGAAACTATCTTTCCAGCGATCGTTCGTCGGATACCTGGTGTTAATTATCAACGAGAACGTTTAGAATTAAAAGACGGTGATTTTTTAGATTTGGATTGGTTAAAAAACAAAAACAAAAAACTAGTCATCTTGGTCCATGGTCTAGAAGGCAATACAGATCGTCATTATATGAAAGGCATGGCTAGGTATCTTTCAAAAAACCAGCATGATGTTTTAGCAATGAATTGTCGGAGTTGTAGTGAAGAGATGAATCGACATTTACGATTATACAATCATGGAGAAACTGGTGACTTAGGAGAAGTAATTGACCATGCCGTCCAAAACTTTTCCTATCGAGAAATTTATCTAGTAGGATTTAGTATGGGTGGAAGTATCATTTTGAATTATTTAGGGCAACGTGGCTCGAATGTTCCGAATTCTTTAAAAGCTGCCGCGACCTTTTCGGTTCCTACGGATTTGCACGGTAGTGTGCGTATATTAGATGAACCAGCTTTATCATTTTATCGAAAAAGATTTCATCGGATGTTGACTGATAAGATTAAGAGAAAAGCATTGCAATTTCCTGATCAGATTGATGTAAGTGGGATTGAATCTTTTGAAAAATGGTCTGACTTTGACGATCGATATAGCGCCCCAATCAATGGATACAAAGATGCTAATGACTTTTATACAAATGGCTCAGCTAATAATTATATAGCAGGAATTTCAATTCCAACTTTACTAGTTAACTCATTGAATGATCCTATCTTAACCCCTTCTTGCTTCCCTAAGGCTTTAGCTAAGTCTAATCCTAATTTTCACTTAGAGATTACAGAACGTGGTGGTCATGTTGGTTTTAGCTGGCCAGGAAAAAAGTTTGCATGGTCTGAATGGCGGGCTTTGGATTTCTTTTCTGGGGTTTAGTGGTTTAAGGAGTTGTTAAAGAGTTGTTTCGCGCAGAGACGCAGAGATATATAGTTTTTTTGTCACGCAGAGACGCAGAGATACTTAGGACGTGTATATCTTTTATTTTATTGTGTTTTTGTCGCGCAGAGACGCAGAGACCTTCTTTCGTGTAAATCTTCTTTCGGAGTTTTTCCCGCAGAGACGCTGAGATATATGGTTTTTTTGTCACGCAGAGACGCAAAGACACTTAGGACGTGTATATCTTTTATTTTATTGTGTTTTTGTCGCGCTGAGACGCAGAGACCTTCTTTCGTGTATATCTTCTTTCGGAGTTTTTCCCGCAGAGACGCTGAGATATATGTTTTTTTGTCTCGCAGAGGCGCAGAGACGCAGAGATACTTAGGACGTGTATATCTTTATTGTGTTTTTGTCGCGCTGAGACGCAGAGACCTTCTTTCGTGTATATTTTGAAGTAGATTAAATTTAAGGATACTTCTTTTTTAGAAAAATTATTTATCGGTGATTATTATGTTCTGAGAAATATATTTTACCTTTAGAGAGCATTTAAATATTGAAGTTGTTTAAAAACTAACCAAAATGAGAACGATCAAACTTGGCGCCACCGATCTGGGGCACCTACCCTCTAACCCTGCAGAATTTCTAGAACCTTACCACCCTTTTATGACGGATGAGCAGAAAGGCAAACAAGCTTTTCGGGATGAAGGAAATCATCAATGGCGACCTTTTCAGGAAATTGAAGGTGAGAACGTAAGGGCTTTACAAACCTTTTTAAAAGAAGCAGGATTTATGCCTACGGGTACGATTGATGGAATTTTTGGATATCGGACTTTAGCTGGATTACGACTTTTTCAAGAATACGTAAGAACGGTTGATCATAAGCCAGAAATCGGAAAGCCGGACGGAATTGCAGGACCCAATACTTGGAAACATATTGAAGCATGGAAAACGGAACGAACAGGCACACCGGAGTTTGTTTGCCAATGGAATCGACTTGGTGAAGCGCCGACTGAAAGTTATAATGACTGGATTGAGTTAATACGCGCAGCCAAAGAATTCTATCTTTCTAATAACCACCCTATTATAGAAATGACGGGATTATTTCCGCAAAAATCGGATACGCTTCCAGTCGCTGATTGGAATGTTTCTACGGATCAAATTCATCTAATTGGTATTCGTCGTAACGAAGAAAATGAAGTGGGAGAAAGACGAGAGAATGACGATCTTTTTGCATTATTAATTCATGGAATGGTATTTTATTTTTGGGGTTCTACCGATCCAAATCCAAACATGGCTAGTAGAACAGATATTCCCTTTTTAACAGAAGGTCAACACTTATATACTTTTGGTTGGCACAAAATTTCTCAAGCACATAAGGTCTACCAAGCATTGCGTCCTGCCAGTAATGGCGTCTTAGTTTTTCGAGATCGAAATATGAATAAGGCATTTGATTTAAATGATATCAGTAGTGGCCTTGATGCGCAACCTAATCCCACGATCAATATTCACTGGTCTGGTATTGGAAAAACTAACTTTTCGGCGGGTTGTCAGGTTATTGCGGGACAATCTTATCTGAATCATCAGAACGATCTGGTGGATTGTAGTGAGTTTGCTTCTGTGACTTATGGTGATCTAGGTCATGGAAAAACACGAGGTGCGTATAATCTTTTATCTGATTTGATTTTGAATTATGCTCCGGAGGGGGTACACCATGTGAGGTATACTTTAGGGAGGGATGAGACTAGTTTTTTGTCGGATAAATTGAATAGTGAATGGATTGGGGAGAAGGTTGGGCTTTTAAAGGGGGAAGTTCGGAGGGAGATTGGTTAGGGGAATTGTAATCTCTTCATTCGTGTTTGGCTAACAATGGGCGCTCTTCTAGCGTGTATATCTTTAACGTGATTTTTTCTCGCAAAGGACGCAAAGGCGCAGAGACCTTCTGGCGTGTATAGCTTTAACGTGTAAATCTTTTAATGAGTTTTTTGTCGCGCAGAGACACAGAGACACTCGAACGTGTATACCTTTATATGTGTTTTCTACAAAGACACAAGGAACTGTCTGAAGACATGCAGGTTCAACACTTCAACTTTTCAACTTTTCATCACCTCAAGGAACTAAATGTCATTTCGGTTGGTTATAGGACGATTCGCTTCTTGGAAGTGGGTTGAAAACTATTATTAAACCAATAAAAAAATTAATAAACATGAGTAATATATTTTTCACTTCGGACCATCATTTTGGTCATGAGAATATTATCAAATTTTGTCACCGGCCCTTTACAGATGCTAGGGAGATGAATGAGGAGCTGATCAAACGGTGGAATGAGAAGATTCAGCCCAAGGATACGGTGTATCATTTAGGAGACTTTGGATTGACTTATAAAGAAAATCTAGCGACAATTTTGGATCAATTAAATGGTGAAATCCATCTTATTGCGGGAAATCATGAAGGTTCAGCTATTCAGAATAAGCATCGATTTGTCTGGGTTAAGGATTATCATGAGGTAAAAGTCAAGGATCCAGATTGTGAAAATGGCGTTCAACGAATTATTTTGTTTCATTATGCGATGCGGGTTTGGCGAGGTAGCCACCGTGGGAATTGGCATTTATACGGTCATAGTCATGGAAGTTTGCTTGATTTAGAGGATCGGCTGAGCTTTGATGTAGGCGTAGATTGCCATGATTTTTACCCTTTATCTTATGAAGAAGTAAAGGCCATCATGGCAAAGAAAACTTGGACAGCGCCATTTGCGAAGAAAGCGGAGTGATAAATTTGCATCGATTCCCCAATCGGTGTAGATTTATTCATAAAACCAAGTATCTTTTGTTACCTTTGGACGTCCTAAACACGACAATCAGGAGAGACCCTTAGAATAGATTCTTTAAACTAATCTTATAGATAGACTGGAACTACGAAAAAAAGCAGTAGATTCAGGCTTCAATAAAAAACAAGGCCACTTTTCTCTACTTTCAATTAACTGGTGATAAATTATTTAAATATAATCTATCTATGTGTTATCCATCCTAATTGTCAAAACGTTCAAACTAACAACTAACTATCAGTACATGACACAAAATACGATTCATCCGAAAAGTCTGCCCCCTGTCAAGTTTAATAAAAAGGATCGGCCAGAGTTTTTTGTTTTGCTACGCCAACGCGTAAATCAACATTTCAAAGACAACAATATTTCTAGGCATTGCAACTGGAGCATGCGGATAAAAACCGTTTTTATGCTTTCGGTTTATATGGTACCATTCGTACTTATGCTGACCGGTGTCATCAGCGGCGTCGGACCGATTTTAGCTGCCTGGGCAGTGATGGGATTTGGGATGGCCGGAATTGGCTTATCCGTTATGCATGACGCGAATCATGGTGCTTATTCGAGTAGTAAATTTGTCAATAAAGCAATTGGAAGTATTAGTAATTTTATTGGAGGTTTCCATAGCAATTGGATCATTCAACACAACGTACTCCACCACTCTTTTACCAATGTCCATGGACATGATGAAGATATCGACAAAGGAGTGATGCGTTTTTCTCCTAATCAAGAGCACAAAAAGATGTTTCGATTTCAAGCTTATTACGCGACCTTTCTATATGGTTTGATGACCATTTATTGGTTTGTAGGTAAGGATTTTGAACAACTGATTCGCTATGATCGTAAGAATTTACTTGCTGGACAAGGGCTTACTTTTAAAAGTGCGCTTGCACAAATCATCTTTCATAAAACTTGGTATGCCTTATTTTTCATCGTATTGCCAATCATGGTAGTACCTGTAAGTTGGGGAATTCTTATTGCAGGATTTTTAATTATGCACTTTATCTGTGGCGTTATTCTAGCGTATATCTTTCAGTTGGCACATGTTATTGAAGAAACTAGTTTTTTCAAACAAGATGAAACAGGAACGGTTGAAAACAATTGGGCCATTCACCAATTAAGTACGACGGCTAATTTTGCCAATACCAATCGTGTATTTTCTTGGTTAGTAGGAGGATTAAATTATCAGGTAGAACACCATTTGTTTCCACATATTTGTCATGTTCATTACCAAGATCTTTCGCCAATTGTTCGAAAAACAGCAGAAGAATATGGTATTCC
>CALGJS010000397.1 GCA_937927835.1 uncultured Saprospiraceae bacterium
AGTGTGTCATCTTTGTCGTATTAGCATTGCGTAATACGAAACCGATTAACCAATCAACTAATTAACATTAACTTATATATATGCAATGTTTACTATGTGGTTTAAGTTAATTATCTAGACACAGTTAATTGAACACCCCCATATCGAAAAAGATATGTCGCTTCTACCATGTTTTTATCTATTTGACAAAAGACCATTACGAACCGCGTGCATTATTCATTATAAAATTATTCATTTATTCATTACAACCATCTAACTCAAAACCCAAAACTTGCCCCTTATGTTTATTGCTCGTATTCGTTTTCTATTGGTGATTGTATTTTTAGGACTAGCCATTTGGTTTCATGTTGTTGAAGGAATTGGTTCGGCTTGGTATCTATATCTTGCTGGTGTTTTATTGCTGTTAACACATTTTCTAACGAGTAATGTCTCGGCAGCATTTATGTTGCTTCGTAGTGGTCAGTTAGATAAGGCGGAGCAGTTGATTGATCAAGTAAAAAAGCCAGAATGGTTGCTAAAGCGACATCGTGGATATTATCATTTTACTAAAGGGATGATTGCCGCACAGCGAAATGCCGTTCCACACGCACAACGACATCTAACGGCAGCACTAGAAATTGGTTTACGGACGCCAACCGATAATGCATTGGCAGCGATCAATTTGTCCAACTTTGCTTATCAAGCAAAGGATCGCTCTGAAGCAAAAAAATACTTAGATAAAGCCAAGAGTTATAAAACCAGTGACTTAATCATCAAAGAGCATATCGTCCGTTTAGAAGGAGCATTAGCGTAAATACACTGCACTAAGTTTAATAGTTAAGTTCACATTAAAGTCATCATTTAATATCAACTTTAGAGTATTCGAGGATTTTTGTATCTTTGATAGACAAAGTAGTTGTTTAAAAATAGAAACATGTTTACAATAAATATATACGTTCGATTTGCGCTGATTGGTTTATTTCTTGGAGGAGGAATTTTACTAACTATTTTCCAAGGTTTTTGGTATGCTTTTCCGCTTTTATTAATCGGTATCGCGTTACTAGCAGGATATATTTTATTGGGAACGGTACAATCTACTGCGCAACTTGTTCAAGACCAACAATTCGATGAAGCGGAAAAAAGGTTGGGTTTAACCTTAAAACCAGAATGGCTATACAAAACCAATCGAGCTTTCTTTTATATGATCAAAGGTACCTTAGCAATGAACCGAAAGGATCACGCTTCTGCCGAAGAATGGCTCACCAAAGCACAGTCTATCGAATTACCTTCTGATAATGAAAAAGCAATGGTATTGCTCCAATTAGCTAATATCAATGTTAGCAAAAATAAATGGACCAAAGCAAAGGCTATTTTCCAAGAAATGAAAAAGCTTAAAGTAACCGAGCCAGTCATGAAAGAGCAGATTAAAATGTTCGAAAAGGCACTCAGCCAACGTGGACAGATGAAACATGCGCAAGGAATGCAAGGAGGACGACGTAAAGGAGGTTTCCGAGGTCGTTAATCCCATCTGAATTAGAATGTGAATTGGAATTAGAATGTGAATTGGAATTAGAATGTGAATTTAGCGTTCTATTGTTTTCTTTTCATTCTTCCTTTCACAAATCCATCTAACAATAAGAGTATACTTAAGAAAGCCATGATCCGAGCGATCAGGTCTTTCCATTTTGTATAAACGGTTATTTCATTATTTAACTGAATCTTTCCTTTGACCGCAATCGCTTCGTTATATTCCGTTGCTTGCAAAACATCTCCCCGTTGATTAATAAAACCAGAGATACCTGTATTCGCAGAACGTGCAATACTTCGTCGGGTCTCGATCGCACGTAACCGTGCGTATGCTAGATGCTGCCGATGTCCAGCCGTATTGTCCCACCAACCATCATTCGTCACAATAAATAAGGCATTGGCTCCTTTTTGTACATAATCTGTTACATAAGCACCATAGATTGATTCGTAACAAATGACGGGCGCTATTTTTTCATTTGCTGATCCAGAAAGCACTTCTCGTTCTTCTTGTACGGCAAGACCAGCCATTGAGCCATCCAATTTTTCTACCAACGGTTCTAGAAAAAAGAAAACATTTCGGTAAGGTAAAAACTCTGCGCCAGGCACCAACTTAGATTTAATATAAATGGGTACTTCGTTAGATTTAGCGGTGAGTTGAATCGCAGCATTTCCCATTTCATAATAACGCTTTTTTCCGGCTAACTCGTAAGTACGTACCGCAGGACCATGAGGCTCGTCTGCGGTCAATTCTCGTTGGGTAGAAATACCCGTGATAAGCTTTAATCCAGGATACCGATCTATCATGGCTTTGATCGGCACGATAGAGCGATCTCGAAGAATTGCGTCATAGTCTACTCTATTAAAACTTGTTTCAGGAAAAACCAAATAGTCCGTAGAATCTGTTAATGCTTTTTGACTAAGACTTACAAATCGCTGTAGTTGTTCCCGTCGATTCAGAGAAAATTTTACATAGTGTGGTTCCAAATTAGGTTGTACCACCACCACTTCCACTTCTTCTCCTTTATCTTCGTGTTGCGTATACATTACGATCGAAGTTACCAATGGCAATACTATCCAGGCTGTCATTTTTAGCAAACCTATTTTTTCAATACTATCACTTTCTTCGTATTTTTTTAGAATTTGAAACCCTAAAACATTCGCGACTAATGCCCATAAGGCACCACCAAAAACACCCGTATATTCATACCACTGAACCCAAGATGGATATTGCCCAAAACAGTTTCCAATATTTAACCAAGTCCAACTAACTTCTTGATTTAAATAAATATATTCAAAACTAATCCAGTAAGTGATAAAAGCCACATAGCCCAGTTTATCATTTAGTCTTTTTTTGGTATTATGAAATAAAACAAAAGGAATGGTCATAAAAGCTGAGCTGAGAAAAATAGCAAATATACCTGCTACTAATGCTGTATTTCCAACCCAATAAGTTGTCAGAATATTCCAAGTCGCAAAGCTGATATAGCTATATTTAAAAACCTCCCCTCTCGCAGTTCCTTCGTGCGCATCAGAAATTTTTGATTCTATCCAAAGTAATGGAATAAAAGCAACAAAAATTAAAAACGTCGTTGGAAGCGCTGGAAAACTCGCCCATAATAAAACTCCACTTCCCACCGCAGCAAGCATCAACTGATCTTTATTCTCCATTTTAGAAAAACGCGGATAAGCCAATAAAATGATCGTTGAAAATAAACTAGCAAATTGAAAAAGTGGTAGGTATCCCCAAAGTTGGTTCTGCTGATCTAGGTAATACATCCAGCCTGAAGTTGCTAGTAAAACTACCAAAGAAAATAAAAGAGATAAGCGTTTTAGTTTTTTATTCATAATACAGAACGTTGACGCATCACTTCGTAAAGACAGATGCCCGTTGCCACTGACACATTAAATGAATCAGTCGTTCCTTTTTGAGGAATAATAAAATGTTGGTCTACCATGCTTAATATCTTTTGGCTAACACCGTTTCCTTCTGAACCAATAACCAAAGCCGTCGGTCCTGTAAAATCAAGGGTATGCACTGGATCTTTTGTATTCAAACTAGTCGCATAAATTTGAACGCCTGATAATTTAAGAAAGTCGATGGTTTTGGCAAGACTGGTTTCTCGACAAACTGGAATTTTTGTCAATGCTCCAGCACTGGTTTTTAAGGCTACTTCATTGATCTGCGCCGCACCTTTGTCAGGTATGATAATCGCATGCACTCCACAAAGCTCAGCAGAACGAGCAACCGCACCAAAATTACGGACATCCGTTACGCCATCCAATAAAAGAAATAATGGGGTTTCGCTCTGCTCATAAATCATCGGCAACACATCGGCCACTTTATAGTATTTGATCAAAGCGATAAAACCAATGATTCCTTGATGGTTTTTACGGGTATACCGATCCATCCGTTCCTTGGGGATAATCTGTAACGGAATTTGATGATCTCTACTGATATCTTTGATTTCTCGCTCGAATTCTCGACCGACACCACGTTGCAGGACTAGTCGATCTATTTCTTTACCCGCTTCAATTGCGTCAAGAACAGGGTGACGACCAATAATCATGGTATTTCTGTCTGATGGTTTTGCCATAGTTTGCTTTCTAAGTAATGGCCGATTGGTAAAGCTGTATAAAAATAAACGTGTAATCGACCGCTTTCTTGCAAGGTCTATAAAATTATCGCTATCGCCAATAGATTTTACCTTATTTTTATTGAAGTTGTGTAAAATAATAGGAAGACTTTTCTCTTTAGAGACTTTTAGGTTGTTTTAATTGTCGTTATCTTTAAGTTTTAATAAATAAAGTTCGGTAGTTTTTTAAATGACCTTTTTTGCCTGTTGGCTGGTTCGCTAGTTAGCCAGTTAGCTTCCCTCAATCGTAAAATACGATTGAGGGAAGCCAACTAGCTAATTGCTAACTGGCTAACTAGCTGTATTTTTTATTATCACCGATTAAAAAATTACCAACTCATTGATAAAAAAGCTACTAAAAATATAATTTCCATGAAAAGACTGATTTACCTTACTTGCTTATTATTGATTACCAATATTTTATTGGGCCAGACAAAAAAGAACTTTCAAGTTCCAATGGAGGTGGAACAACTCGGCCGTAATTATGTCGATGAACACCTCGCCACTTGGCAACTTACAGAGGAAGACATTGCGGATTTGATGATAACAGATTATCACTTCGTTCCATCGATCGGTGCACATCATCTCTATCTTACCCAACAATATCAAGGAATTCCAATCACAGATGCACTCTTGAATCTGACCATCACGGCAGATGATAAAGTATATGAGTGTGGACATCGATTTTTAGGCACCCTAAAAGAAAAAGTAAATGCAACGACTCCGAACATTTCGGCAGCAACGGCTCTATCTCAGGCAATCCAATATCTGGGTTTGGGTACCACAACATTGCCCCGTTTGGTAGAAAATCCATCTCCAAATTTATGGATCTATGAAGGTGGAGAAATCAGTGAAGAGCAAATAAAAATCCAATTAAATTATATAATGGACGGAGTCCAAAATCTCCGCCTAAGTTGGCAGCTTGCGATCCGTCGCTTGGACAATAGCGATTTTCCTAGTTTACATATTGATGCCTTAGATGGTACTATTTTGAACAATCATAATTATACGCATCACTGCAAATTTGATGGACCCAATCCTTATGGTCGTTTATTAGAAAATAAAAATTGTGGACATGACCATTTGAATGGGAATGGGAATGGGAATGGTAATGAGAATGAGAATGGGAATGAGAATGAGAATGAGAATGAGAATGAGAATGGAAATGGGAATGGGAATGGAAATGGGAATGGGAATGGGAATGGGAATGGGAATGGGAATGGGAATGGGAATGGGAATGGGAATGGGAATGGGAATGGGAATGAGAATGGGAATGAGAATGGGAATTATGAATCTGTTAGTGCTTTGGTGGGTAGTTATCGGGTTTTTCCTTTACCTGTTGAAAGTCCTACTCATGGAAATCGAGGTCTCGTTAGTGATCCAGATGATGCCAATGGTTCGCCTTTTGGCTGGCATGACAACAACGGAAGTCCAGGAGCAGAATTTACTATTACCCGAGGCAATAACGTTCACGCATACCAAGACAGCGATGGAAACAACGTTCCTAGCTTCGACGAACCAGATGGAGGTTTTGGACTCAATTTCGATTATGGTTTCAACCTAAACAATACACCTGCTCAAAACCAAAATGCTGCCGTTACGAATCTTTTTTATACCGCTAATGCGATGCACGATATTACTTATCGTTATGGTTTTACCGAAGCGGCGGGTAATTATCAACAGAATAATTATGGAAATGGTGGACTACAGAACGATTATGTTTTAGCAGAAGCCATGGACGGCGATGCATTTAACAACGCTCGATGGAGTGCAGGTGCAGAAGGAAGTCGAGGTCGATTAGAAATGTTTTTATGGAATCGAGAAGCAGGTGGACAACGAGTCGTAAACGTTTCCGAACCTGCCATTGCTAGTGGACTGTACAATGCAGGGCTCGCTAATTTTGGTCCTCCGATCAGTAATACTCCTGTGTCAGGAGAAGTCGTAATTGTAGATGATGGAGTTAACAATCCATTGAGTAGCGATGCTTGTGAATCCAATTTTATTAACGGTAGTGAATTAAACGGAAAGATCGCCATAGTGGATCGAGGTGGATGTGATTTTGAACTAAAAACTTCTTATGCAGAAAGCTATGGTGCCATTGCAGTGATCATTTGTGATTTTAATCCAGAACCATCAGCAGTTCTTGGTGTACCAGGTATTCCCAATCCAAATATCCCTACCGTTAGAATCGGTAGTATCGACTGTGAAAAGATACGCGTACATGCAGGAAATGGTTTACAGATTTCGCTGGTATTACCTCCACCAACAGGTCCAGAATTTTTAAATGGAAGTGTTGATAACGGAACGATTATTCATGAGTACACCCACGGAATTACCAATCGTCTTACCGGTGGTGCTAGCAATAATTTTTGTCTAGATAATAACGAACAAATGGGGGAAGGCTGGAGTGATTTTTTTGCTTTGGCATTGACGACCAATAGTAGCGATGCTGGACCGGATCCTCGTGGAATTTCTACTTTTCTACAACGAGAACCGAATGATGGAAAAGGTATTCGAGACTTTCCATACAGTACAGATTTGAGTATCAACCCTTACACTTATAAAGATATTGGTAACGCCAGAATTCCTCATGGACTGGGTGCTGTTTGGTGTGCCATGCTTTGGGATTTACATTGGGCGATGGTGGAACAATATGGCTTTAGTACTGATTTTTATAATGGAAATTTAGGAAATAATCGAGCTTTACAATTGGTGATGGATGGTCTAAAAATGCAGCCTTGTGATCCTGGTTTTGTAGATGCTCGAGACGCGATTTTGCAAGCGGATCAAATTCGATATGGAGGTGAAAATCAACAATTAATTTGGGAGGTTTTTGCTCGACGTGGACTAGGGTATTCGGCTGATCAAGGTAGTAATAACGGAGTGGATGCTTTCGAAGCATATGATTTACCAGAGTTATTGATAGAAGAATTAAAAGTTAGTAAACGCTCCGCACCTACCATTGATGCAGGAGATGTTTTTAATATTTTCCTTGAAGTTTATAATCATAAAAATGAGACACTGACTGATGTAGTGGTTGCAGATATATTGCCTGAAGGATTGACTTTTACCGGAGTGACTAATACACAGGGAGGAGTTCTTACTGGTAATACTTTAGAATTTAGTTTGGGAGACATGGCTTACCGTGATAGTATTTCTATTATCTATCAAGTACAAGCATCTCCTGATTTTTATTCTATTCAAAAAGAGTTTTATCCAGTGGATGATTTGAGTGGTTTTGAAATAGTACCTGTTCAACCCAATGATGTTCAATCACTTTTGTGGACCTTATCAAATCAAGATTCTTACACTGGTACTTTCTCTTGGTATATCAACAATACCGCTGCTGAGTCTCGCCAACATTTGGTTTCTCGAGAACCGGCTACGGTTTCTGGTAGTCGCCCTGCGTTGCGTTTTTATCATCAATATAAAACGGAGCCTGGAATAGATGGAGGTATTGTAGAAATCACCACTGCAGCTGATCCAACTGGTGCTGCTTTTGATCTATTAGATGACAAAATGATCAGAAATGGTTATCCAGGTTTTGTACAATATACTACGTTTATTATTCCAGAACTAGAAGCATTTACCGGTGATTCAGACGGCTGGATTCCTACTTATGTTGACTTGTCAGATTATCAAAATGAGGCGGTCTTTCTACGTTTTAATTTTGCGACCAGTGATGGCGGAATTCCTCCAGGTGGTGGATACTGGAATGTAGATGATGTAGAAATAATGGATTTGTTCAGCTATAATAGTGAAGTATGTGTCAGCTCTGCTGAGGGAGATGAAAACTGTGCGATCTTTCCGGAAGGTGGAATCATTGTAGAATCTCAACTATCTACTAACACGAATCAAGTTGAGCCAGCGGGCTGGAATTACCAAGTTTTTCCTAATCCGGTAAGTGATCTATTGACGATCGAATTGACACTTGCCCAATCAAGTACTATGGATATTTCACTTTATTCTCTTAGTGGTTCTTTGGTAAAAAACAAATCACTTGCGCCAAGAGCAGGTCGTATTCAAACGCAATTGGACTTGCAAGGAGTAGCGGCAGGATTCTATTTTCTAGAAGTAGTGACAGAAAGCGGGAAGGGGGTGCGGAAAGTGATTGTTGAATAAAAATAAAAAAGGATTTCTAATAAATTATCTGAGATTAGTTCATAACACACTAACTCAAAACCTTAAACTCAAAACTAATAGTAAGAATGTTGAGTAACTTGAGTATATTTGAATCTCAATCAACTATAAAAATTCTATGAAAAATTTCTGTATTGTTTTATGTGTACTTATTTTGATGGGCGCTTGTAAATCTGACCCGATGAGTAATCTTAATCCTTTAAGTTTATTACCCCATGGAATTCCGATTACGATTATGGCACCAGATAGTGCGAAGGTCCGAACGATGGATCTACTAGTACAAAAAGATATTACTGTTCGTGGAGAAGATGGATATGACCTACAAATTTTTGCTTCGGACGCAACTTCTTCCGATGTAGCAAAAATTGCAAGCGAACTGAAAGGAGAAGTAAAGAACAACCCTTACTTTTCTAAAATAGTCGATGAATCTGACTCCAATGGTTTTATTTATGAGACAAAGTTAGATTCTACGAGTACCAGCTATGGATTTCAGTTAGTCCGCGTCATGGGCGATAGAGAATATATTTTCCAAAATGCGCTAGTGGGTACTTTTTCTGAAAAAGAAATCCGAACGATGTACCAAGCAGTAAAAGAAAAGAAGAAATAGTATTTTATCCAAAATATAAATTGCAAAAGCCCTCAACCGGTTAGGATTGAGGGCTTTTTGTTGTTATAATGGGGGGTGTTTTTTTTAAAAAAACATAGATAATTCAATGTTAACTTAGCGAGCCTCTTGTAAAAATTGGCTTCCAAATACACATAGAATTACAACAAAAAAGCATAAAATAATCATGGGATAAAAAATTTGGTGATAAATAAAAGAGTGTCAGACGAGGTTAGATTATCTATGGTTGTAGTCGATTGAACGTAAAATACTAGTATTTGTTTTATTAATAGTACGGTAACTTTTGAGAAATCAATATTTTTCATTAATTAGAGAGCATTTTTTGCCTGTTAGCTGGTTTGCCTGTTGGCTAGTTAGCTTCCCTTTAACGTATTTTACGAATAAAGAAAGCCAACTAGCTAACCAGC
>CALGJS010000398.1 GCA_937927835.1 uncultured Saprospiraceae bacterium
ATCTCCCGGCTGGAAATTTACGGCAACGGATCGTAGGAATGTTTGGTAGTAATACCAATAAAAAACTGGTTCCTATTTCTGAAAATACCGATGCACTTAATATGGAAGGCTACGTAGGTAAACCTTCTTTTGCTAAAAAAACGAGAGGAGAACAATTCTTTTTTGTCAATCAACGATACATCAAAAGTGGTTATCTGAATCATGCCATCATGACGGCTTATGAAGATCTGCTACCGAAAGATACTTTTCCCTTGTATGTTATCTTTTTAGAAATAGATCCAGCGCGAATTGATATCAATGTTCATCCTACGAAGCAAGAAATAAAGTTTGAAGATGAACGACTGGTTTATAATTATTTAAAAGTAGCCGTGCGACATGCACTCGGTCAGTATAGCATTACACCAACGCTTGATTTTGAACAAGAGACCAGCATGAATGCTTTGCCAACGATGAATCCGAAAACGTCTAACGATAGAGGAGGAGAGAGTAGATTTGAAAGTCGAAGTTCTTCTGGAAATCCTTCTAGTCAAAAGAAATCATCTGGAAGCTATCCTGGATCTCCTTCTCGATTGGAATCTTCTAACTTACGTAATTGGAAAAAACTTTACGAAGGTCTTGATGAATTAGAAGAGACAGAAACAGATTCTACCCAACAATCCGTCACCATCGAAAGCGCAGCTGGACAAACCCCTGAACTCGGTAGTGATCAGGATCGCCCGTTGGCGGAATCCCGTGTTCCTTATCAAATCCATGGTACGTATATCGTTTCCCAAATCAAGTCAGGTTTTATTTTGATTGATCAGCGAACGGCTCATAAGCGTATTCTTTACGAGCGGTATCTACATGATTTACAAAATAATCAACAAGGCGTACAGCAAAAATTATTTACCAAAACCATCTCCGTCGCTCCAGCAGATAAACCTTTGCTCGACGAGATTTTACCGCAAATCAAACAACTAGGTTTTGATATCGAAGACTTTGGTAATAATAGTTATGTCATTCATGGTATTCCAGCTGAATTATCTAAAGGTCTAGATGAACAAAAATTGATCGAAGACCTATTAGAACAATACAAAGCGAACTTAGAGCTCAAAATGGGAATTCTGGAAAATATCGCCCTTTCCCTAGCTCGTGGTAGCGCCATCAAAAGAGGACAAAATCTATCCTCCGAAGAAATGCGGGCACTGATCGACAAATTATTTGCCTGTCAATCGCCTTATAAAGGACCAACGGGAGATCATTGCTTTGTTACCTACGAACTAGATGACCTTAAAAAACGTTTTGCTAAGTAAACACTGAAAACACTTACTCTTAGACACCCCAAAAAAGAGACTGTTCATTTAAAGTGTGTCAGCGGGCTGGGCTTCCTTTAGAGCCTGCTCCGCAGTATTGCGGAGATTTGAGGCGCGGGCGGCAAAATGACACACTTGAGGGAACAGTCCCCCAGACGAAAGCCAATACCATTTTATAAAATCATAATAAAGATATGTTTCCACCGCTCACGGACGTTGTAAAAAGCCTCATCATCATCAATGTAATGATGTTTATCGGTACACATATAGCCGGAAATGAAATTAAATATATGCTGGCTGTTTTTTATCCGGCTAGTGAAAGTTTTCAGCCTTTCCAGCTGATTACTCATATGTTTATGCATGGCAATGGTGCCCATCTTTTCTTCAATATGTATGGGCTATTTATGTTTGGTGTACCCTTGGAAAGAAAATTTGGTCCCCAGAGATTTTTACTCTACTATTTACTCAGCGGATTCGGTGCATTGTTGCTCTATATGTTGATTATGTATATCCAGATCAATTATATGGAAATGCCCATCAATATAAATATTCCGATGCTGGGTGCTTCTGGTGCTGTCTTTGGTCTTTTGGCAGGTTTTGGTGTCATCTATGCCAATCAAACTATTCGATTAATTATTCCACCGATCCCAATGAAGGCAAAATACTTTGTACTTATCTTCGGTGCGCTTGAATTATTCTTAGGTTTTTCTGGAATGGATACCGGCGTGGCGCATTTTGCGCATGTAGGTGGAGCGGTTACAGGGTTTCTGATTATGGCGCAATGGGGGCTGTTGAGGAGGGGGTAAGAATACTGAATATTGAATATTCAATATTGGATATTCAATATTTTACCTCTTGATTAGCATTCTTCATTAAAAGAAATGTGATAGAATAGTACAGTCTTAAATAAACCTCAAAACCCCTTCTCAACGAAACAAACCCCTCATTTTTCTTGTTTACTCTAATACATGTTGCATAACAACCAACATCTTCTTAACTTTGAAAAAAAAAGATACTGATGCTGAGCTCAATCTGGGACGATGTCAAACAACAATTTAGTTACGGTAACATGATTATCCGGCTAATAATCGTTAATGTGGCTATCTTTCTGATTATCAATCTAATGAAGGTCTTTTTACACCATGGAGGTGCGCCAAACAACTGGTATGACCGAATCCTCGGTTGGTTTAAAATCTCCTCCGATCCTCTTGAAGTTTTAATGCACCCTTGGTCGATTTTTACGCATATGTTTATGCATGAAGGATTCTGGCATTTGCTCTGGAATATGTTATTTCTCTATTGGTTTGGTCGAATTTTAGGCGATTTATTGGGTGATAAACGAATTTTACCTATTTATGTACTAGGTGGATTAGCTGGAGCATTGGCCTTTTTTGTTAGTGTGAATCTACTACCTTATGGTAGTGGTGGAACGCATACAGCCCTTGGTGCCTCTGCTGGAATCATGGCCATCGTGGTCGCTGCGGGTATGATTGCACCTGAGCATGGCCTGCGTTTGCTCTTTCTGGGGGATGTTAAGTTAAAATACATTGTAGTTGGTGTCATCGTTTTAGATTTAATTGGTACGGCTGGCGATATCAATACAGGAGGACATTTTGCGCATCTTGGAGGAGCATTGATGGGATATATTTTTATCACTCAATTACAAAGTGGTAGAGATCTTTCTGAACCATTGAATAATTTCTTTGATAAAGCTTCGAATATGTTTCGTGGGATCAGCGAACCTAGTTTACGACCTAGGAAGGGACCGAAGATGGTACATCGCAATGAGGATAAAATAAAAAGTCATAAGCAACGAGGCAAAACGGGGCATCGTTCCGATCGAGGCAAGTCAGCAGATGGATCTCATCAAGATAAGTTGGATGCTATCTTAGATAAAATAAAAAAAGAAGGATACGATTCACTTTCCGAAGCAGAAAAAGAATTTTTATTCAATGCTAGTAAAAAGTAGCATCGCAAAAATCAAAAACCATTGAAAAGATTAAATGGCTTGTCCCGCTGGCTGAATGTTCTGCTGATTCTGACCACTTTTATTGCGTACCTTGCTCCTTATATTTCTCCGATTACCTTTTGGCCTATCTCAATTTTTGGGCTTGGTTTTCCGGTCTTGTTTTTCTTAAATTTTCTTTTCTTTTTATACTGGATTTTTCGTCGTAAAAAATATTTCTTGCTTTCGCTCGGATGTATGTTACTTGGTTGGAGCCACCTGAGTAGTAACTTTGGACTTGGTAGTCGTAATTCGACGGCTGAAAAAAAACAAATTTCTATCATTAATTTTAATACCAGAAATTTATGGCATGTTTATAATCATAAAAACAAAAAAGAGAAAGCAAAACAAATAGAAGATTTTGAAAAATGGCTATCTGATAATAAGACAGATATTTTTTTGTTTCAAGAAGTAACCAGTAATCGGATTAGAGAAATTAGTAAGATTGTCCAACTTCCACATGTTATTCAACCAAAAGGAAAAAGAGTCGCCATCCTTTCCCGTTATCCGGTGATTGATTCGGGAGTGATCGAACTTAATAGTATCAGCCATCTGGCAGTGTGGGCAGACCTGAAAATTACAGAAAACAAGATCATTCGTTTTTATACCTTACACCTCAAATCTTCTAATCTCAACCGAGATGCGATCGATGCCGTAGCGGCGGGAAAAGTACAGGAAAAAGAAACCTGGTCCGGCATCTGGGGACTGATTAAGGTCTATAAAAATCATGCACTTTCCAGAGTAAAGCAGTCTGAAAAAATACTGACACATATCCAGACAAGCCCATATCCGGTAGTCGTTGGTGGCGATTTTAATGAACCTCCAACTTCCTATGTTTACCACCAGTTTAATACTCAACTAAAAGATGCCTTTCGTACCGCTGGTCGCGGATTTGGATTTACTTATGCTGGAAAAATACCATTCATGAAGATTGACTATTTATTCTATGATCCTCGTCTCCAGGTTTTAGAACAACAAATAGAACGCAAACCGTTCTCTGATCATTATCCAATACGGACCCGTTTGACTTGGTAGTATTAATTTTAAGGAGCGTCTAGGGAACAAAATCGCCTATATTTCGGTATTAACTAAAGAGAAATTTTTTAAAACTCTTTTAATAAAACAACATTCACCCACTCAACTATTCAACCTTAAATTTGATTATTTTTACCGCATGAAAAACGAACTCAAAATTTACAATAGCTTATCGCGCTCTAAAGAAGTTTTCCAGCCACTCGAACCAGGTTATATTGGGATGTATGTTTGTGGACCTACCGTTTACAGTGATGTCCATTTAGGTAACTGTCGTACCTTTGTAAATTTTGATGTAGTCTATCGTTTTTTGAAATACGCTGGTTATAAAGTTCGGTACGTTCGTAATATTACCGATGTAGGTCACCTCGTCGGTGATGCAGATTCTAATGCGGAAGATAAAATTTCTAAAAAAGCTCGTCAGGAAAAGCTGGAACCAATGGAAGTAGTTCAACACTACACCAATGGTTTTCACGAAATGATGGATATTTTTAACACCCTGCCTCCAAGTATCGAACCTCGAGCTACTGGCCATATCATCGAACAGATCGAAATGGTTCAGCAAATCATAGACAACGGACTGGCCTACGAAAAAAATGGATCGGTCTATTTTAATACCGTGAAGTTTGCGAATGAAAACGAAGTATACGGGAAACTTTCCGGTCGAGTGATCGAAGATCTAATGTCTGAATCCAGAGATAATTTAAAAAACCAAAGCGAGAAAAATCATCCTTCTGATTTTGCCATCTGGATCAAAGCAGATCCTTCTCACTTAATGCGTTGGAACTCACCTTGGTCAGTAGGATTTCCTGGCTGGCATCTTGAATGCTCTGTGATGAGTACCAAATATTTAGGTAAAACATTTGATATTCACGGAGGAGGAAATGATCTGAAATTTCCACATCATGAAAACGAGGTAGCCCAAAATTTTGGCGCTTGTAATTGTGCGCCTTCCAACTATTGGATGCACGCAAATATGTTGCTAATGAACGGTAAGAAGATGTCGAAGAGTGATGATAATAGTATTACTCCTGATGAATTATTTACTGGGAATAGTGAGCATATTTCTAAAGCCTACAGCCCGATGGCGATTCGCTTTTTTATGTTGCAATCTCACTATCGTAGCACGCTTGATCTGACGGATGATGCTTTACTAGCTGCCGAAAAAGGATTCCGTCGATTGATGGAAGGTAATAAAGTATTAAAAGATTTGGTGAGTACACACAAAGATGGCCCCGCAGCTCTAGATGGAGAAATCAATGAATTAATTGATCAAGCCATCGAACATATGTATGATGATTTTAGTACACCAACGGCGCTTGGGAAACTCTTTGAAATAGTTCCAAAAATTAATGGTCTAAAAGATGGACACTTGTCCTTGGCTGATGTCTCTGCAGAAACTTTGGAAAGATTAAAAAGTATTTTCCACGATTTTATTTTCGATATATTCGGATTAAAAGATGAATTGGAACAAAGCAATGGAGATGGAACACTCGATGGGTTAATGCAGTTGGTGATTGACTTGCGTCAAAATGCTAGAGCTACCAAAGATTGGGGAACTTCCGATAAGATTCGCGATGGCCTCGCTGCTTTAAAAATCCAATTAAAAGACGGAAAAGACGGAACCGACTGGAGTAAGAATTAATAGCTGTTTGCTATTTGCATTTGGCTATTGGCTTCCTTCTATCGTGATTTCGGTAAGTCAATAAGCAACAGCTTTTATTTTTAAATTTCTTGAATAAAATAATATGGAATCAATGAATCTATTTGGATTTGCAAAGCGCATTGTTTTACCATTTACCTTAGCGATTATCATTAATATTATTTTCTCTTTTGTTTTTTTAGGTGGATGGCTTAACGGGGCTACTTTATCGAGCACACCGATATCGCTGATGATCTTTGCTGCTTTTCTTATTTTATTTCCAGCGGCTTATGCTTGGTTGATCAAGTCTTATACCTTTGATCGAGGTATTGAGTTTCTATATAAAAATGCCAATCCTGTTACAGGAAAAGTAATAGATAAAGTGGTTTCTTCCATCGTATTAGGAAAACAAACGATTGACGATAGTCCGGCAGTAGTAGGAAATGCGTTGAATGGTGCAGCAGATTTTGTAAAAAAATTAGACGATCCATTGCCGAAAAGTTTTAAGAAAGTGTTGACGATGTTACTAGATCGTGCACCGATTATTAGTACACTTCGAGATATTCAAACAACTACAGAATTTACACCAGAAAATCTACCGTCTATTCAGACAGAAGTAAAGGCGAGTGTTAATAACTATGTGGAAAATGAGCTATTAGGCAACTCTAGTATCTGGGTTTGGTTATTGGTCATTGTAAATGTTTTAGCGATTGTAGGCGCATGGTATTATTTCGCCTAATTTTTATTAACTTCTATTATTATCTTTTTGTTTTCCTAATTAAAAATTGATACTAAGGAAGACAAGCAGCAAAAGAATACTATGCAAAAAAATATTTTTTTCCTTAGCTTAATGGTCATCAGTGCTTTGTTTTTTACACACTGTAAATCTGAACCCAAAGTAATTCCACCACCGCCTGTAAAGAATGTGGTGGTTCCTAAATTTGAAAAAGATTCGGCGTATCAATACATTGCTCGTCAGGTTGCTTTCGGTCCACGGGTTCCGAATACAGCAGCACATCAAGCTGCAAAAAATTACCTTTCCAATACTTTTAAGTCTTTCGGTGCTACCGTTATTGAACAAGATTTTATTGCTACGGCTTACACCGGAACCAAGTTGAATTCTACCAATATTATTGCTAGTTATAATCCTGGTCATGCCCGTCGAGTCGTATTAGCTGCTCACTGGGATTCACGTCATGTTGCAGATTATGATCCAGATAAAAGTCGTCAGAACGAACCAATTTTAGGAGCAGACGATGGCGGTAGTGGAGTAGGAGTTTTGATGGAAATTGCTCGAGCGATTCAAAAAAATCCAATCAACCTTGGAGTCGATATCGTATTATTTGATGCAGAAGATTATGGTGAAAGCCAAGGTGAAGATATCACTACTTGGTGTCTAGGTTCACAATACTGGAGTCGGAATCCACACGTTTCAGGTTACGGTGCTGACTTTGGAATCCTATTAGATATGGTGGGTTCTAAAGGAGCTAGATTTACAAAAGAAGAAGTTTCTCGTGCCTTTGCACCACAGGTGTTGGACAAGGTTTGGAAGCTAAGTCAAAATATGGGATACGGTAATTATTTTGTAAATGATCATACCCGTCAATTGGTAGATGATCATTTATTTGTGAATAAGATTGCAGGTATTCCGATGATCGATATTATCAATCGTCCTGCGGATACAGAAACAGGTTTTGGTCACTACTGGCACACGCACGCAGATGATATGAGCGTGATTGATAAGCAGACCTTGCGAGCCGTCGGGCAGACTTTACTGGCGGTGATTTATCAGAAGTCGGCGGGGCGGTTTTAGGATGAAGAGTGGATTCGGTGAGATTGAGAAGGCGTCCTTTATCTCACTGAATCCACCAATTAACAAAACAAAAGAAAGCCAATTCTTAGCCAAACAGGGGGGGTGTTCAATTAACTGTGTCTAGATAATTAACTTAAAACACATAGTAAACATTGCATATGTATAAGTTAATGTTAATTAGTTGATTGGTTAATCGGTTTCGTATTACGCAATGCTAATACGACAAAGATGACACACTTTACTGAACACTCCCAAACACGCCAGAAGAGCATCAAATAATCCGCACATCCACCAATCCACACATCAAAAATGCCATCCCACCCGCTTTCGCGGTTCCTTCCCTTGCCGCATTGTCATGCGTCACCCTTCTTTCAGTCGGGATCGGTCAGTCACCATCGGGATCAAACTCAATAAACTCTTCTTCTTCGTCTAATTCCGGCTCAGGAATTTCAGGTTGTTTAGGAGCAGGTTTTTTCTTCTTTTTAGGTTGTTTTTCTGGTTGACTAGGAATATGAACGGTCTCCTCCAAAAATTCTCCATTTTCTGTAAAGCCTTCAATAAATTCAGGATCATCG
>CALGJS010000399.1 GCA_937927835.1 uncultured Saprospiraceae bacterium
ACTTGGTAAAACCATTAAACGAGGAGAAACCTATAATTTAGAAATAGACTACACTGCTAAGCCAGCCGAACTAGGTGGACAAGGCGGTAGTTCTGCCATTACTTCTGATCAAGGATTATTTTTTATCAATCCAAGAAATGAAGATCCAGAAAAGCCGCAACAAATCTGGACACAAGGAGAGACAGAATGGAATTCTCGTTGGTTCCCAACGACCGACAAACCTAACGAACGTTGTACTCAAGAAATGTACCTCACCGTTGAAGATAAATACGTCACCCTCTCTAATGGTCTTTTAAAATCTTCTAAGAAAAATGCAGACGGTACCCGAACCGATTATTGGAAAATGGATAAGCCACACGCGCCTTATTTATTTATGATTGCAGTAGGTGAGTTTGCTGTAGTAAAAGAAACTTGGGAAAATATTCCACTCGAATATTATGTAGAACCTGCTTACAAAGCAGATGCTAAAAAGATCTTCAACCACACGCCAGAAATGCTTTCTTTCTTTTCTAAAATTACAGGTGTTAAATATCCTTGGCAAAAATACAGTCAGGTAGTCGTCCGCGATTATGTTTCTGGTGCGATGGAAAATACAACCGGTGTTATTTTCGGTGATTTTGTTCAAAAAACAGAACGAGAACTAATTGACAATCACAATGATGGAATTGTAGCACATGAAATGTTCCACCACTGGTTTGGTGACTATGTAACTTGTGAAAGTTGGTCTAATCTAACCATGAACGAAGGCTTTGCTAATTACAGTGAATACCTTTGGTTTGAACATAAATATGGTCGTGAAGAGGCTGACCGTCACCGCCGTAATGAGATGAACGGATATCTAGGTAGTGTTGGACAAGGTGGAGCACACCCATTGATTCACTGGGGATACGATGACAAAGAAGATATGTTTGATGCACATAGTTATAACAAAGGAGGTCTCGTGTTACACATGTTACGAAACCTTGTGGGGGACGAAGCATTCTTTGCGAGTCTTGAAAAATTCTTAAAAGACAATGCTTTAACTTCTGTGGAAGCGCATGATTTAAGATTGGCTTTTGAAGAGGTAACTGGACAAGATCTAAAATGGTTTTTTGATCAATGGTATTTTGCGGCTGGACATCCACAACTAAATGTAAGCTACGACTATCAACCCAATCAGGTAGCAGTTACTGTAGAACAAACTCAAAATCCAGATGAATTTCCTGCGATTTTCGTTTTACCTTTTGCTATTGACGTTTACTCCGCTGATGGCAAGTCTACGCGTCATGAGGTTGTATTAGAAAATCGAAAACAAACCTTTAATTTAAAAACAACTGGAAAACCGGCGCTTGTTAATTTTGATTCAGATAGAATTTTACTGGCAGAAATTGACGAAGAACAATCGACTGAAGATTATATTTTCCAATATAATAACGCACCACTTTATGCTGATAAATACGAAGCACTCAGTAATCTAGCAGAAGTAGAAACACCCGCTGTAAAATCAGTTTTTGCGAAAGCACTCAACGATTCTTTCTGGGAAATCCGTGGACTAGCTATTCGATCTACCGACAAAGCAGATCCAACAGTGATGGCTAAGCTAAAAAACATTGCTCAGTCAGATGTCAACTCAAAAGTTCGTGCAGCAGCTTTAAGTACTTTGGGGTCAAGCGGTATGAAAGAATACCAACCATTATTGGAAAAAACAATTAAAACAGAACAAGCTTATCCAGCCATCTCAGCTGCGTTAAGTGGCTTGGCAGAAATCAATAAAGATGTCGCGCTTAAAATGGCTGGTGCTCTTGAAAATGAAACCAACCCTGAAATGCTTAATGCACTAGGGGAAGTTTATAGCAAAGCTGGAGCGGTAGATAAGTTACCTTTCTTTGAAAAGAATTGGAATAACTTAGATATTTATGCAACGTTCGCTTTGTTTGAAAACTACTATGGCCTCCTAAAGCAAGCGGATGATACAACGATTACGGCCTCTGCTGACAAGTTGAATAAATTTGCCACGAATATGGACAATTCTCCTTGGAAAAGATTCGGTGCCATCAAAGCATTATACGACCTAAAGTCTAATTATATGGATCAAGGAATGAATCTTAAAGCTGAACCAATAACTATTATGCTCAACCGAATCAAAGAACGAGAAACCAACGATCAGCTAAAAGCGATCATTAAATCACGTTTTTAAGGTGCTTAATAGACCAATTTAGCACTACATAAGACATCTCTATGCGGGCTAATGCCTGTTTCTTGCCTTTTTTTTCTTTTATGAGTAATTTACGGATACGTTTCACGGTTAATTAGAGGAACAAAATTTTGTTCCTCTAATTAATCTTAGAGCTTGTCCAAATTTTCATAATTGTGCGAAATTGAGGAAATTTTGTTCCGAATAAGGCAAAAAACGTAGGCGATGTCGTAGCATCCTGCGAAAGCTTGTGCTAATAGCACAAAAGGGAGAGCCAAAAAGGCTTTTTAACGCAATTCAGAACAAAATTTACCAATTGCAGCCAATTAATGGATGTTTAGACAAGCTCTTGGGACGTATTGTCTCGCAACAAGACGACCAACCGACCGTTTAAACCTTGAAGTTGTTAATCAACTTCTTTTTCTAACTTTTCTGTTTTAGTACAGAAAGTGAATTTCTGGTTTCTTAATCACAATGAATTATGGCTCAAGTGAAAGATAATTATCAGCTTTTAATTGATAACTTAGATCGATTTACTCGCAAATATTATGTGAATCAACTGATTCGTGGTGCACTCTACACCATCGCGCTAGTTGTCTTCTTATTTTTGGTAATGAATGTCCTAGAATATTTTTACTATTTCAGTAAAACAGGCCGAAAAGCTTTGTTCTATTCTTTCTTAGCTACCAGTGCGATTGCTACTATTGGTTGGATTCTAATTCCTTTGTTCAAATATTTCCGATTAGGAAAAGTTATTTCTCACGATCAAGCTGCGCACATTATTGGTGAACATTTCACAGGTGTAAAAGATAAACTCTTAAATGTTTTACAACTAAAAAGACAATCTACGAACCATCAAAATGCTGCGTTGATTAACGCTAGTATCAACCAAAAGACCGAGGATATTAAATTAGTCCCTTTTAAATCAGCCATCAATTTATCTCAAAATAAAAAATATCTACGCTACGCCTTACCTCCATTAATGTTGTTATTAATTTTGCTTTTTGCTGCACCGAGTATTATTAAGGATAGCACCAATCGTTTGATTAATAATAATAAAGAATTCGTTCGAGCTGCTCCCTTTTCTTTTCAGATTGATGAAAAAGATTTGACGGTTGTTCAATTTGATGATTACACACTAGAAGTAAAAGT
>CALGJS010000400.1 GCA_937927835.1 uncultured Saprospiraceae bacterium
ATGGCACTTGGTAAGTTAGCTGAAGAAGATCCTACTTTCAAAGTACGATATGACGAAGATACCAACCAGACCGTCATTAGCGGAATGGGAGAGTTACACCTCGAAATTATCGTGGATCGTCTAAAAAGAGAATTCAAAGTAGAATGTAATCAAGGTGCTCCTCAGGTTAACTATAAAGAAGCACTTACTGAAACTGTTGATCATCGTGAGCGCTTGAAAAAGCAAACGGGTGGTTCTGGTCTATTCGCAGATATGTCTTTCGAACTTGGACCAGCTGATCAAGAATTCCTTGATAGCGAAGACTTTAAAAATGGTAAAGTACAATTACAATTTGTAAACGCTATTACTGGTGGATCTATTCCTAAGGAATTATTACCACCAACTGAAAAGGGTTTCAAAGCCATGATGAAAAATGGTATCCTCGCAGGGTACAATATTGATAGTATGAAGGTTCGAGTATATGATGGTTCTATCCACCCAGTGGATTCTAAGCCAATTGCATTCGAACTTTGTGCAAAAGAAGGATTCAAAGCTGCTGCTCATAAAGCAAAGCCAGTTTTACTAGAACCCATCATGAAATTAGAAGTAGTAACGCCAGAAGATTATGTAGGATCTGTTATCGGTGACCTCAACCGTCGTCGTGGAATCCCTACAGGTCAAGAACCTCGCCCAGGCGGTGCAGTAGCCATTCAGGCAACCGTACCTTTGGCTGAAATGTTCGGTTATGTGACTACTTTAAGAACGATTACATCTGGTCGAGCTTCTTCCACTATGGAATTTGCTAACTACGAAGCAGCTCCTAAGAGTATTGCAGAAGATGTAATTGAAAAAGCAAAAGGAGCTGTTAATTCATAATTAACTTCCTTTTTTAAACATTGAAAAGAAATGTTGCCGGTCGATTCCGGTCTTCCGGCAACTATTATAATTTTATTTAACATCCAATAGGGTAATGAATCAAAAAATCAGAATCAAACTCCGATCCTACGATCACAACTTAGTTGACAAGTCAACTGAGAAGATTGTTAAGACCGTAAGGAATAGTGGAGCTGTAGTGACTGGACCGATTCCGCTGCCAACCGAGAAGAAAATCTTCACTGTACTGCGGTCCCCGCACGTCAACAAGAAATCTCGCGAGCAGTTTCAGTTACGCACCCACAAGAGATTAATCGAAATCTACACGCCTACGCAGAAAACCGTAGACGCATTATCTAAACTAGAATTGCCTAGTGGTGTAGATATACAGGTAAAGTTGACATAAACTTTCAAAGAAAAAATAATTAACGAGGCGTTATTTTAGCTCCTCAATTATAAAAAAAGTGTACCAGTACTGAACGAGCTATTTTTAGCTTAAAAGTATCGAAAATTAAGTATCTTCGCGGATCCTTAGTAAATCGGCTGCATTGTAGCCGCCAGATACTATTGTTCTGTATATTATTTATACATAAAATCATATTGTTGTGAACGGTATAATAGGTAAAAAAATAGGTATGACTAGCGTCTTTGATGATGCTGGAAATAACCTCGCCTGCACAGTTATTGAAGCAGGTCCATGTGTTATCACTCAAGTAAAAACAGAGGATAGCAAAGACGGATACAATTCTTTACAGCTAGGATTTGGCGAAGTAAAAGCCAAAAATTCTACTAAAGCCATGATTGGTCATTTCGAAAATGCCAAGACTGCGCCTAAACGTAAAGTTGTCGAATTTCGTGATTTCGATTTAGATGCCTTAAATGGTATGACCGATGAGGATGGCAACACTGCCGATCCAGCTGCTAAAGCAATTGGTGACATTATCGAAGCTTGGGAAGTTTTCCAAGAAGGAGATAAGGTTAGCGTAATCGGAACGTCTAAAGGTAAGGGCTTTCAAGGGGTAGTAAAACGTTATAACTTTAAAGGTGTAAACGATGCTACTCACGGTCAGCATAACCGACAGCGAGCTCCTGGTTCTATCGGTGCCGCTTCTTATCCTGCAAAAGTATTTAAAGGAATGAGAATGGCTGGTCGTATGGGTGGTAAACGAATTACTGCCGAAAATTTGGAAGTGGTAAAGATCTTCCCAGAGAAAAACATTATCCTGATCAAAGGTGCAGTACCGGGTCATAAGGGTGCTTTCGTAATCATTGAAAAGTAATTCAGCAATGAAAATCGATATAATCAACATAGATGGCCAGTCAACTGGCAAGCAAGTAGACCTTCCTGAAGATATCTTCGGTGTAGAGCCTAACGAGCACGCGGTTTACCTTGCGGTAAAATTGCACTTGGCTAACAAACGTCAAGGAACAAACAAAACTAAGGAACGTGGAGAAGTGAAGGGGTCAACCCGGAAAATTAAGCGTCAGAAGGGAACAGGTACTGCTCGTGCAGGTGATATCAAAAATCCTTTATTCCGAGGTGGTGGTAGAGTCTTTGGACCTCGTCCAAGAACTTACGATATGAAAGTGAACAAAAAAGTTCGCTCTTTAGCTAGAAAGTCTGCTTTGTCTGACAAACAAGCTCAAGGAAATATCGTAGTGGTAGAGGACTTTACTTTCGAAGCACCAAAAACACAACAGTTTAAAGGAATCCTTGCTAAACTGAATATTTCTGACAAGAAATCAGTACTGGTTACTGGAGATATGGATAAGCATTTATACTTATCTAGCCGTAACCTTCCTAAAGCAACCGTAACACGTGCTTCGGATCTGAATACATACGAAATTGTTAAAGCTCAAACTTTAGTCCTTTCAGAAGGCGCGATTGAGCAAATTAAAGCCACCTTCGCTAAATAATAAGATCATGGCAAAGAATAGTATTTTAATCAAACCCATAATCACTGAAAAGTCTGAAAGACTAACAGAAGATCGTGGTCAATATAGCTTCTTGGTTGACAAATCTTCTAACAAGATTGAAATCAAAAAAGCAGTCGAAAAAATGTACAGTGTCAACGTGACATCTGTTAATACGATCACCATGCCTGGTAAAGCTAAATCTCGTAACACCCGTTCTGGTGTAGTGAGAGGAAGAAGCTCATCCTACAAAAAAGCAATCATTACAGTTGCAGATGGTGAAGATATTGATTTCTTCGGCGAAGTATAAACTTAATTTAGATACGCCTCTTAGAGGATTGAACTGATAAATTTTTAAGAAATGCCAGTTAAAAAGTATAGTCCCGTTACACCGGGTACGCGTTTTAGAGTAGGAAATACTTATTCGGCTATCACTACTGATAAACCGGAAAAAAGCCTACTAGCTCCTATCTCAAGAACAGGAGGTCGTAACCGTACCGGTAAAATGACCACACGTAACCGTGGAGGTGGACACAAAAGAAAATACCGTGTTATTGACTTTAAACGTGATAAGGATGGAATTCCTGCAACGGTTAAGTCTATCGAATACGATCCGAACCGTACTGCTTTCATCGCATTATTATTTTATGCTGATGGTGAAAAACGTTACATCATTGCTCCTGACGGACTAAAAGTTGGTGACAAAGTTGTTTCCGGAGCAGATGCTACACCTGATACAGGTAACACAATGTTGTTGGATAAAATTCCTTTTGGAGCAGTTATCCACGCTATCGAACTACAGCCAGGTCGTGGCGCAGCACTAGCAAGAAGTGCCGGTACTTACGGTCAGTTAATGGGACGTGAAGGAAAGTATGTAGTAGTAAAATTACCTTCTGGTGAAGTTCGCCGTATCTTATCTACTTGTCGTGCTACTATTGGTACCACTTCAAATCCAGATCACGGATTACAAGTTCTAGGAAAAGCTGGACGTAAGCGCTGGTTAGGTCGTCGCCCAAGAGTAAGAGGGGTAGCAATGAACCCAGTTGATCACCCAATGGGTGGTGGTGAAGGTAAATCTTCAGGTGGACACCCAAGATCACGTAACGGTATCATGGCCAAAGGTCAGAAGACTCGTAACAATAAGAAAAATTCTACCAAGCTGATTATTACCAAGCGTAAGTCAACTAACAAAAACAAATAAAATACCTTTATAATGGCTAGATCAGTAAAAAAAGGACCTTATATATTCCACAAGCTACTTACCAAATTGGAAAAGGCTAAGGAATCAAAGAAAAAAACAGTAATTAAAACTTGGTCCCGTTCTTCGATGAT
>CALGJS010000401.1 GCA_937927835.1 uncultured Saprospiraceae bacterium
CCCACAAGCGCATGTAACAATCCTAAACTCTTTTTGCTAGCAATAAAGTCAGGATGTTTTTCTAGATTTTTATTTAACATTTTATAAGCCGAACGAATATTAGAAAGCGCAGGTAAATATTCATCAAACTTTAAATGGAGCAATGCCCATTGTAATTTTATTTCCGCTTGAGTATATAAATAATAGGGAGAATTGGCGTCACCGGCTTCGATCAGTTCTAAACGGCGATCTTTATTTTTGGTAAGCGAATCAAAAGCATCCTCATCTTCGTCGATAAATACCCGCATAAAGTCTAGGTAGTTTTCCACAAAATAGACCATATAATTGTTGGGATGCTCTTGTTTTTCGGTAGCGAGTAAAAGACTAGATTCTTGTACGCGTAGCTCCAAGGCTCGTTGATAAGCAAGTCTTACTTCATCGGTAAAAGTAAAATAAGGAGAAGTCTCTGCTTGACCTGGCGAAGCGATCAATAAACCGAATAATAAAATAAAGAGTACCCGTACGTTCATAACGATATAAAAACGCCTTGGAGAACGGTATTGTTGCTTGTTTTTGAAGGGGAAAAGAAGAATTAACGTGATCTTAGGATAATAATAGCCTGGGTGATAAAAAAGAGGCATGATTTCGCTTAGAAACCATACCTCTTCTAGGGGTGTTATGTTATTTTAATTAGAAATCAATATTTCTAAATTTTCTCAGTTTTAATAGAACAACCGATTGCTTTGGTAAAATTAGGATCTGGTTTTTCTCCTTTTTCTAAAGCCATGATCGCATCTTTTACGTAGTTGATCGTTACGGCCTCTGGCTTCTTAGCGTTGTTGTCAATCGCTCCGATGTACTGTACGACCATTTCTTTATCTAGTAAGAAAACGTGCGGTGTACGAGTTGCGCCGAATAGTGGATAAACTTCTTGGTTGTCATCAAAAAGATAAACAAACGGGAATTTCTTTTCCGCTGATCGTTTCTGCATACCTTCGAAAGAATCTTCAGGTTGTACTTTAGGATCGTTTGGGTTGATGGCAACCACCGGATATCCTTTGGCAGCCATTTCATTATGTAAGTCGATCAAACGATCTTCGTATAAAACAGAGTAAGGGCAGTGGTTACAAGTAAAAGTGACGATAAAACCTTTAGCGTCTTTCATGTCTGTTAGAGAGACAGCGGTACCGTCTACGTTTTTCAATTTAAAGTCTGCAGCTTTGTCACCAACTTGGTAGCCAGTACCAGCTTTGTTGTTAACGGTTAGTGCCTTTGGCGCATTTTCTTTGACCACTTCCATAGTCTTTTCAGCAGTTTCTTTTACTGCATCGGTTGCATTGTCAGCGACTTTAGCGGCATCTCCGCAGGCTGAAAATATAAGCGTAGTCAAAGCTAGAACGAGGGTGAACGAAAATAGATTTTTCATGGTTGATGTTTTTAAAACCAGTAGAGCGTGTATGAAAGTCTAAAGGTTTTGGTTATGTAGAAAATAATTTTTTATTTCTGATTCAAAAGTAAGCAGTATCTGTGGATTTAAACGAGATAAAGTGTCAGGTGTTTATAAAAATCCTTAAAAATCAGTGTATTTCGCCTTATTTCAGGGTTTCTACCCAATCGGCTAATTCAGGGAAATCATGGAAGGATTTTTCAGCAAATATCTTACGGTCGCCGTTATAGACTACCGTAGCAGGTATTGCACCGGACCATTTAGGGTCTACTTTTGGAATCCAACTATTAGCGTCCGCGTCATCAAGTACAATCACTTCACCAGGTAAAGGATTCTTTTCCAAAAAGGGAACTAGCTTTTTTTGTATTTGCTTTGGAAAATCTAGACTGACGAAGATGAATTTATATTTCTGATCTTTATATTTTTCATGTAATTCCAGAAAGTAGGGAAGTTCTGCTACGCAAGGCTTACACCAGGTTGCCCAAAAATTGATCACATAAGTGGTATCGGATTTTTGTGCAAAAATAGGTGCGAGACCATTATAGTCTACTACGGGAATTTTTGTTGCGGTTGACGTTGGTGTTGTTTCTTTTTTTTCAGTGACCACTTCTGGTTGCGTAGCTGTATTGCAAGCCAGCAATGAAAGAAAGGATAAGAGTAAAATGAATTGATTCATAATTTTTTTTGTAAAAGAGATGTCTAAGTAGAAAACTAAATTAGTTAGTCTGTCAGTTTCGTAAATATATTGGCTAATCAAATAGTAGTTTTTAATAAACCCAAAACTCAAAACCTATACCCCAAAAATCCTCCGAAAAAATAAACAGCTCCTTCTTCTGAATAGTTTTGCACAGCTCCACGGAATCCCAATACGATTGGATCAAAAATATAATGATAGTTGATCATCGCACTGATCCCTGGTTTTAAGCTATTGTTTTTAAAGGCCAGATTGGTGGCTCGTTCTACGCCTTCTACCTGAAAGGATCTTGCGGAAAGTCCTAAGCCTAATTGGAATTGATTTTTATTATTATCTAAAATTCCATAAAGAAAATTTATATCCAGATTAAAGGTGAGTAAATCATAAGTATCGCGGGTATCCATAATTCCTTTGGTGGTAGCAATACCTCCGCTGACTCCGATGGTGATGGGGGGATAAAACGTTCGATTATATTCTACAAAAAGGCCAGGGACAAAACTGTTTTGTTTGGCTAGATAGACTTGCGTGTATCCAAGTTTGAGGATATCCCGTTCGTTATTCTGTGCGGCGAGTAACGCAGGAAAACTGATTGAAATAAACAGGAGTATTCTTAGAAGCATGTAATTTATTTTTTCTGAAAATTAAAAATAACGTAAATTTACCAAATGAAAAACCTAATATGCTTGCTATTATTTTTGATTTCCATACAATTGTCCGCACAAAAAATTGAAGTTCAATTTGATCATTACGCCTTGCTCGTACGAGATTTAGATTCTACGGCGACCTTTTATCAGGAGATTTTAGGACTGGAAGAGATTGAAGACCAGACTCAACTGGAACATATTCGCTGGTTTTCGATGGGTGGGAAATCAGAGTTGCACTTGATCGAACAAAAAGACTTTGTAGTTTCTGACGTGATCGGAGTACATCTCGCGCTACGTGTATCGGACCTTAACTTATTTATGAAAAAACTATCGGACCATCATATCTTTTTTAAAAATTGGTTTGGACTACCAGGTCGCACGAATACCCGGCCGGATGGAATTCGACAGGTTTATTTACAAGATCCAAATGGATATTGGATTGAGGTGAATGGAGAGTAGGAAAAGGGGGCGGCCCAAAAAATCGTAAATAAAGAGCACGACAAAGATGACACACTTTACTGAACACTCCCGATTTAGCGGAGATAGCCATTCACTTATCGCATCAAATAAACGACTCAACAAATAAACGATTAAACAAGCGTAAGCGCAGCGCTTCAACCATTCAACAAGCGCTTCACCCCTTAAACCAACTTATACTCCACCCCCAATTTCTCCAGTTCCTTTACAAACCGATTATCAATATTTACTTTTTTATCTCCGCTTACCAAGTGTAATTTGGTTTGGTGGGCTTTGTCTAGTAAAGAGAATTTGAGCTTGTGTTTGCCTTTATATTCTTTACAAAGTTTTTCTAATCCGAACATCAGTTTTTCATCAATCTGCTCAATATAAAGTTTGAGAACAATTGAGTGAGAGGTATTTTTTCCAACACTGTCTAATTGTTGAACTTTCGTGAGCTTAAGTTGGTATTCTTCGCTATTATAGCGTTTTTGGTAGAGACCAGTGATGAATAATACTTCACCGACTTGCATCAAATGCTTAAACTTGGCGTAGTCTTCACTAAATAGTGGAAATTCTAAACTCGTATTAAAATCTTGGATGACAAACAATCCCCAACCCGTTCCTTTCCTACTAATCCGATGTTGTGCACCAATAACAATAACGGCTAACTTTACTTCCCTACCTCGGAAACTCTCAATCTTATCCAAACCACAAGAAGCCAATTGTGCTTCCAATAAATAATCGTCCAGCGGATGTCCACTGATAAAAATTCCGGCCACCTCTTTTTCTTTGGTAAGCTTTTCTACTAGGCTCCATTGTCTACCGCCGTCGGGTACATTGGGTTTAGGAATTAAAGCTTCTTCACTAGCACCAAACAAAGAATTGGCTGCATTGGATTTTTGACTTTGGTAGGCGGCACCATACCGTAGCAGGTGTTCCATATAGGTATCGTATTTTCCGCTTGGCGCAAAATAAGAATGACGCTCTAATTCTTCGTAAAAGTCAAATGCACCCGCGAGTACGAGACTTTCCATTGCTCGTTTGTTAAACGATCCAAAGTTAATTCGTTGTAAAAAATCATACACATCTTTGTACGGTCCATCCTCTCTGCCTTTGATGATGTCAATGACAGGACCTTCTCCCACACCTTTTAAAGCGGTCAGTCCAAAACGAATTTGTCCTGCTTTATTTACCGTAAAATTAGAGACAGATTCGTTGACGTCAGGTCCGAGTACTTCTAGTCCCATTCGCTTACATTCTCGTAAGAAGAAGGTCATTTTAGAAATATCACTTTTGTTATGTGTCAGCACCGAGGCCATAAATGCAGCAGGGTGGTGGGCTTTTAGATATGCGGTTTGAAAAGCAATAAACGCATAACAGGTTGAGTGTGATTTGTTAAAGGCATAAGAGGCGAATGCTTCCCAATCTTTCCAAATTTTTGAGACCACTTCTCCTTCGTGTCCATTGGCTTTACAGCCTTCCTCAAATTGAGGCCACATCTTATCAATCAATGCCTTCTTTTTCTTACCCATTGCTTTACGCAACATATCGGCTTCTCCCTTAGTAAAGTTGGCGAGCTTTTGCGAAAGCAACATCACCTGCTCCTGATAGACGGTGATACCGTAGGTTTCCGAAAGATATTCTTCCATATCGGGTAAATCGTAAACGATCTTTTCCCGGCCATGTTTTCTGGCGATAAAATTAGGGATGTATTCTAGTGGACCTGGACGATATAAAGCGTTCATGGCAATCAAATCCGCAAACTCGGTCGGCCGTAATTCTTTCATATGCTTCTGCATCCCACCACTCTCATACTGGAAGATTCCAACCGTTTCACCACGCTGGAAAAGCGCATAAGTTTCTTCATCTGTCAACGGTATTTCATCCGGATCAATATCGATGCCTTTGGTCTCATTGATAATCTGAATAGCATCTTTAATAATGGTTAAGGTTTTTAAACCCAAGAAATCCATTTTCAATAAACCAGCATCTTCTGCTACACTATTATCAAACTGAGAAACGAGTAAGTCAGAATCTTTGGCTGTTGTTACTGGAACGTAGTTGGTAATATCATCTGGCGTAATGATTACTCCACAAGCATGAATACCCGTATTACGAATCGATCCTTCTAATTTTTTTGCTTGACGGATGACGCGTCCGATATCATCTTGACCTTCTGCCAATGCCCGAAACTGGTGAGCTTTGTCCATGTCTTCGGAATTAAGCTTTGCTTTTAGCTTTGGAGCGATCCCACCATCGGCGAGTACATCGCGTAAAGTCGCACCAAGTTGAAGTGGGAATGTTTTGGCCACTCGATCTACATCTGAAAGTGGAACATCCATTACACGTCCTACATCTCGTAGTGATGATTTGGCGGCCATGGTACCGTAGGTGATAATTTGAGCAACTTGATTTTGTCCGTATTTATCAATTACATAATCAATTACTTTTTGCCGGCCGACATCATCAAAATCAATATCAATATCGGGCATGGATACCCGTTCAGGATTTAGGAATCGCTCAAAAAGTAAATCGTACTTGATGGGATCTACATTGGTAATTCCGGTACAGTAGGCCACGGCAGAACCAGCGGCAGATCCTCGACCAGGTCCTACGGCGACGCCCATCTCACGAGCGGTACTGGTAAAATCTTGTACAATCAAAAAGTATCCAGGATATCCACTGGCTGCGATAACTTTTAATTCAAAATCTAATCGCTCGCGGATTTTTTCTGTAATAACGCCATATCTTTTTTTGGCTCCTTTGTAGGTAAGGTGACGAAGGTATTCATCTTGGGTTTTGATCCCTTCGGGCAATGGATAAGCGGGTAGTAATACATCGCGTTCCAGTTTGAGGGTATCAATTTTATCATAGATTTCCATGGTGGTGTCCATGGATTCTGGGATGTCTTTAAAGAGAATGGACATCTGATTTTGTGTTTTAAAATAGAAATCCGAACTCGGAAATCTAAATCGTTTTTCTTCCTCTAATAAGCTATTGGTATTTACACAAAGCAAGATATCATGAGGTGCCGAATCTTCTTCTTCGACGTAATGCGAATCGTTGGTCGCAATAATCTTTACGTCGTGTTTACGAGCGAGTTTGATCAACTCTTGATTGATGTCTTCTTGGCTGACACCGGTTTGATCGATGTTTTCGAGACCACTGTGGCGCTGAAGTTCGATATAATAATCTTTACCAAAAATATCTAACCACCATTTGAGTGCGGTTTCGGCTTCTTCTAGTTTTCCTTGTAGAATAAGCTGTGGAATTTCTGCTCCAAGGCAACAACTGGTAGCGATGATGCCTTCGTGATATTGGAGAATCAGTTCTTTATCGATTCGAGGAAATTTACCATACTGTCCTTCGATAAAACCAAGCGAACAAAGCTTGCATAGGTTTTCATAGCCTGTTCGATTTTTGGCCAACATGAGTTGGTGATACCGTTTATCTGATTCTCCTTTGGCTCGAGAAAAAGACTTGACGTGTCGATCTTTTACTAGATAGAATTCACAACCGATGATGGGTTTGATATTACGTTTGGCGGCCTCAGCTACAAACTTAAACGCACCGAACATATTTCCGTGGTCCGTCAGCGCGACTCCTTTTTGTCCATCCGCAACGGCTTTATCCATCATGGTCGCAATATCACTGGCACCATCAAGTAAAGAATATTGGGTATGGCAATGGAGGTGTACGAATTCTTGCATTGATTTTGTTTCGAGGTTTAATTGATTTTGTTTCGAGGTTTTTAAATTTTCTT
>CALGJS010000402.1 GCA_937927835.1 uncultured Saprospiraceae bacterium
TTTGCAAGTATCTGAAAATCAAAGCAATCTACGTAACCTATTTTCATTATTTTGGTAAAAATAAGTTGGTATTGCTTCACGAAAATAAACCTTTTTTTAGTTTGGAAAAAATCAATAAACTCTTAGTATACAGTCTGATACTGCTTTTTTCGACTTCCTGCGCTGTGCAGAAGAAAAAAGATCAGAAGGATGGTCCAATCAGTAAGCTTTACCATAATGTAACGGCTCACTATAACGCTTATTATAACGCAGACGTTCTAATCAACGAAAGTACAGCTAGTCTTAGCGACCAATATCCAGATAATTATACGAAAATTTTACCCGTATTTGATTACGTAGCTGCTGATAATCCAACCGCAGTTGCTAGTAACCTTGACGAGGCAATCAAAAAAGTAACGGTTGTTGTTAATCTTCACCCTGAAAGTAATTGGAGTGATGACTGTTATCTTTTGGCTGGAAAAGCACAGTATCTAAAGCAAGACTACGAATCTGCTGAGGAAACACTGCTATACATGCTAAAAGAATTTAGCCCTGAAGCGGTGGCTCAACGGGAGAAAGATGGTATTAAACGAACGGCGGCTAACGGCAAAAAGACCAAACCTAGAAAAAAGAAGTCTAGCAAAAAAGATCGTAAAAAAGCTAAAAAAGCAAGAGAGAAGGCACAAAAGGCTAAACGTAAGGCTGCCAAAAAAAGAGCAGAAGAAAAAAAGAAAGAACGAGAGGAACGTAGAAAGTCCGGTAAAAAGAATACTGGTAAAGATGCAAATACCAAAACAAGTAAAGATGCTCCTCTTCCAACTGAACCTCCTAAAACGCTTGATACCAATAAACCTATTGAAAAAAAGGAAAAGGCGGTTGATAAGAAGAACTACTTTATGAAGCATCGTCCTGCTTTCCAAGAAGGACAATTGTGGATGGCACGTACCTACATAGAGAGAGAAGCATATGACGAAGCGGAAAGAATGATCAGCAAATTGGAGAAAGATCCAGCTACTTTCAAAGATGTTAGAAGAGATTTAGCACCTGTCAAGGCACACTATCACCTTAAACAAAAAAATTATGAGCAGGCTATTGAGCCACTCCAAGAAGCAATCGAATTAGGAAAGGATCGCCAGCTAAAAGCAAGATACGCATATATTTTAGCGCAACTTTATCAACAAAAAGGAGATAATAAAGCTTCTGAAATCGCTTTTGCTCAAGCAAGAAAATTTAGTAACTCTTATGATATGGAATTTAGCGCACAGCTAAATATCATTCGTAATAACTGGGAAGGCGGTACATTAACAGGTGCTGCAGCTACTAAGACATTGCAAAAAATGACCAAGGATATTAAGAACTACGAATATCGTGATCAGATTTATTTTTTGATGGCTTCGATTGCACTAAAAGACAACGATCAATTAGCTGCTATTGATTACTTAAAGTCTTCTTTGAAATTTAATGAAGGAGATAAAGCACAAAAAGGGGAATCTTACCTGCAACTAGCTCAGCTATATTTTAATAAAGAATCTTTTGTAGAAGCAAAGGCTTACTACGATAGCACCTTACAGGTTTTACCTAAAACGGATGAGCGGTATGATCAAGTCAACGAATATTCGAATAACCTGACAGACATTGCTGCAAATCTTGTGATAATTCAAGAACAGGATAGCCTACTTCGAATCAGTAATATGTCTGATGACGAACGTCGTGCCTTGGCCTATAAGATTAAAAAAGAAGAAGAAGAAAATAAGTTTAAAAATCTTAAAGCTTCAGGTAAACCAACGGTTAAGAAATCTAGACCTGGCGCTGCAAAATCTACTTACTGGGCTTACAATGAGAAAAGTAAGAAAAAAGGGTTGAAAGATTTCCGTAAACGTTGGGGAGATCGACCGCTAGAAGATAATTGGCGCCGATCTACTCGAAGTGATTTACGTAGCTTGGATGATGATCAGGAAATTGCGGAAGAAGATATTAACCGAGAACTGACAGATGAAGATATCAAAAGCATCTTCCGTGATGTGCCAGATACACCAGCTGACGTGGCCAAGTCAGAAAAAGAAATTGCGAAAGCAATGCTAAAATTAGGTGGGCTATACCGGGATCGATTAGAGGATAGTGGAAGGTCTATTAAAATACTGGAAGAGAGAGAACGTCGGTTCCCTACTGGTGAGAACAGAGATGAGATGTATTACTACTTGTATTTAGCACATACTGATTTGAATAATAAAACTAAAGCTAAATTCTATTATGATAAGTTAGCGGGTGAATTTCCAAATAGTAACTATGCTCGAGTATTGACTGATCCGGATTTTCTTTCTAAGAGTAGAGATGAAGATCAGGCCTTAATGCAGTATTACGATCAAACTTATTTGAGTTTTGAAAATGGAAAATATTCTGAAGTTGCTCAACGAATTACGGCAGCACAAAAGGAGTTTGGACCAGGCAACAAACTTCAGGCAAAATTTGCGCTACTTGGTGCCATGAGTAAAGGAAGTTTAGATGGAAAAGATGCTTATAAAACAGGTTTGCGAGAAGTAATTGGTAAATATCCTAATACTGCGGAAGAGGTTCGCGCTAAAGAAATTTTGAAATTATTAGGACAAGATGGTAACGTACAAACTGAAACGACGAAGTCTGATCCGGCAGAGGCTGGAAAATATAAAGTTGCGCCTAAGAAATTGCACTATTTTATCGTCCTAATTACAGGAGGTACAGAGATTTCTCTCAATGATGCAAAAGCAGCAATTTCTAATTATAATACAGAGTTTAATAAACTAGCAAAACTTCGAATCTCTCCAGTTTCTTTGGGGGATCAACCTATGGTGGTAATTCGACGATTTAAGTCGCAAGAGAAGGCAATGACGTATTATGAAGGTATTACCAAAAATGCTGAAAGCTTCCTACCAGAAGGTGTAGAATATGAAATCTATCCAATTACTCAGAATAACTACCGAACAGTATTAAAGAGTAAATCATTGGCTGGATATAAAGAGTTTTTTGAAGAAAATTACTTTAATTAAATTTCGAAATAAGACTAAACGAAAAAAGCTGATCCTCATTGAAGATCAGCTTTTTTTATGCTTTTATTTAAGAAAAGAATATCTATTTAACTTAAATGTTCTCCGTCTCTTTTACTGATTTTTTTTAGGATATCTTCTATTTGTTTTAGAATACCTAATGGTGTCATCGCCGGTGTAACTTCAGCACCTTTTAGTGCATGTGCCACTATATCATTGAGGACCCCATTCCGTTCAAAATTATTTTTTAGACGCGTTTCATTTTTGGTTTCCCAATATTCTCCCTCATCTGTTATGGCTAGGGATAGCTCATATTTTTTGTTTAAATAATCGAGTAATTTAAGTGTAGCAATATGTACTTCTGGACCAGCCTCCTGTGTTTTGGTAAAGGCAGAAAAAATAAATTCAGGGTCGATAGTAGTATCTATAAATTGTAGCGTGGCAGGAGAGGTAAGCTGTCCTTTTTCTGTAAAATATAAATAAATCCATTCAGACTTTGGATGTGGACAAAACATAATGCCTTGTAGCACAACCCTAGAATGATTTTCAAAACCAATATGCTGCAGAACATGCGGATCAAGCTTGAATTCAAAATCCCGAGTTTGATAACGCCAATCCATCGTTTCACAGATATCTATTACTTCATCAGTAAGATCCGCAATTCGCTCGGTTTCTTTAATGGTGCCCTGATAATGAAAAGTGAGTCCCATGGAGTTAATGTATTATTTATTGAATATAAAAATAAGCATTATTATCACATGGCGGGGAAGTAGAGAACAGTTTCTAAGTTAATTATTGGAAGAATAATGTAGTTTTTATTTAAAATTTACTAGCTTCATACCATGAGAAAATTTGCCAATAACATCTTTCGTTGGTATTACCAACGTCGATTTAGTCAAATCGAACAGTTTATTGCAGCTCCCTACCAAACCCAACGGTCGCAGCTAGCCAATTTAATTCATGCTGCCCGAAATACGGAATGGGGTAAAAAATATGATTTTTCTACTATTAAAAATCAGGCAGACTTTGCTCGTCAAGTACCTGTTCAAAATTATGATTCACTCAAACCCTATATTGCTCAAATGATGGAAGGAGCGGAAGATATCTTATGGCCTGGTCAGGTAAAGATGTTTTCTAAATCCTCCGGAACGACCAGCGATAAAAGCAAATTCATCCCCGTTTCAAAAATAAATCTTAAGCAAAATCATATCAAAGGTACTTGGGATACCATGACCTTGCTATATAATCGACGACCAGACTGTAGTATCTTTTCAGGAAAAAATTTCTTGATGGCTGGTAGCAATGATAGCTATCCTCCATTTCCAGAAACTTTATGTGGCGATGTATCTGCCTTGATGATTAAAAATATGCCTTATGTAGCTCGTCCATTTTTTGAGCCAGATATCAGCACGGTTTTGCAATCTGATTGGGAAGACAAAATCGACAATATGGCTAAGGTTGCTATTCAACCAGAGATTGCTGAACAAATAAAAATGGTTGGTGGCGTGCCGACTTGGACCATCGTTTTCTTTCGACATATCTTAGAACAGAGTGGCAAAGAAAATATGTTGGAGGTGTGGAAAAATTTTGAAACCTATATTCACGGAGGTGTAAGCTTAGCTCCTTATCGTGAACAACTTCAAGAGCTGTTGCCTTCTGATCAAGTAAACTACTGGGAAGTATATAATGCCTCAGAAGGATACTTTGCTTCACAGTATGATTTGAATGGAGATGATATGTTGTTGCTATTGGATAATGGTACTTATTTTGAATTTTTACCAGCATCGGAATGGCAAAGTGAAAACCCAATTGCGATTCCATTAGAAGAAGTAGAGGTAGGTAAAAACTATGCACTCCTGGTTTCTACCAACGCTGGTCTATGGAGATACCTGATCGGGGATACGGTGATGTTTACGTCTACTCAGCCACATAAGATTAAAATTACTGGTAGGATTCAACAGTATATTAATGTCTTTGGCGAAGAAGTAATTGTGGCAAATACAGATCAGGCGTTGCAAGCTACTTGTACTGCTACTCGCTCGATCGTATCTGAATATACGGCTGCACCGATTTATATGGAAACGGATCAGCAAGGAGGACACGAGTGGTTGGTAGAGTTTGAAAAGGCGCCTGAAAGTCTTCCAGAATTTAAGCGATTACTAGATGAAAATTTGCAAAAAATAAATTCTGATTATGAAGCAAAACGATATAAAAATATGGCGTTGAAAGAATTGGAATTACACGCCTTACCATCCGGGACTTTTCTTGATTGGATGCGTCGACGCGGTAAATTTGGTAACCAGCATAAGGTGCCAAGACTTAGTAATGATCGGAGGTATGTGGATGATATCTTGGAGATGTTGAGGTAGTATAGATTCATAAAAAAGAAAGTGTAGCGCAATAGTTTCTACACTTTCTTTTTTATGAAAAAATTTAGACGAACTCCAATTATTGACTAATAATTCTCACTTCCATCGTATCAATCAAGGTCTCTAATAAATCTCCTTTGCCATTGTAATAATTG
>CALGJS010000403.1 GCA_937927835.1 uncultured Saprospiraceae bacterium
ACAAAAACAGGAATACGGGCCAGCGAAAATATTTTTAATGCTCCTTGCATTTGATTTAATTCTACAAACTATCCATGAATTTTTTAACCGTAGACAGCAAAGCTTTTGGAGCTTCAGCGTGTACCCAATGTCCAGCTTCTGGAATGGTGACAATTTCTGCTTCGGAAAAGATATTTTTAATCAAAGATTCATCTTCCCCTTTGATATAACCAGAGCGTGCTCCACGAATAAATAGACTGGCTTCCGTATAAGGTTCGTCGGTTAAAATGTTGTTTAGAATATTTTGATAGTTTTTATGAATTGCAGGTAAGTTCATTTTCCAGCGATAACCACCCTCTTTATCCCGCGTCAGGTTTTTCAATAAAAACTGACGAACCCCAAAGTCTGGAATTTTTGTCTGCAATTGTTCATCTGCCATTTTTCTGCTTTCTATGGTTTTTAAATCAACGGACAATAATGCATCGAAAATTTCCTGATGGCCTCCCTTGTAGGCTTTCGGTGCAATATCCACGACGACCAAAGAGGTGACCATTTCAGGATAGTTAATGGCAAATTGCATAGCGGTTTTTCCACCCATAGAATGACCAATAATGGTTGCCTGACTCATTCCCTCACCTTCCATAAAATCTCTTAAATCTTCCGCTAAGAGGGAATAATCAAAATCATCGGTATGAGGTGATCGACCATGATTGCGTTGGTCAACTAAATAAACTAAATATTCTTCAGACAACTGTCGGGCAATCGTTTGCCAATTGTCTAAAGTGCCAAAGAGGCCATGGAGAATGATAATTGGATTACCCTGCCCATAAGTTTTATAATTTAGTGAAAGCATTTTTTATTTTTTTATAACAGAATATATCTTGATCGTAAACAACTTCTATTAAAACCTTTCTTCAAACAACCATCCCATTAAGGAATTGTTTATATTTTTGTTTTCAACAGATTGAGAAATGTTCCGCACAAATATAAGCAGATGTTTAACTTAGTATCCCCTTTTCAACCGACCGGTGATCAACCGATGGCAATCAAGAAATTGATGAATGGCATCGAAACCAATGAAGCAGCACAAGTTTTATTGGGGGTAACAGGGTCTGGAAAAACCTTTACAATGGCAAATGTCATTGCACAACTTGACCGACCAACACTGGTTTTGACCCACAACAAAACCTTGACGGCCCAATTATATGGAGAATTACGTGATTTTTTCCCCAATAATGCGGTAGAATATTTCGTCTCCTACTATGATTATTACCAGCCAGAAGCTTATATGGCTTCTTCTGATACGTTTATTGAAAAAGATCTACAGATTAACGAAGAAGTGGATAAACTGCGTCTAAGAGCAACGTCTTCGCTTCTTTCGGGACGCCGGGATGTGATCATTGTTGCTTCTGTATCTTGTATCTATGGGATGGGAAATCCTGAAGATTATAAAGAAGGTATTATCAGAATTGGAAAAGGAATGACGATTACTCGAAATACCTTTTTGTATCGACTGGTAGAAAGTTTGTATTCTCGTACGGAGACTGATTTTCGGCGAGCGACTTTTAGAGTACGTGGTGATACAGTTGATATCAATTTACCTTACGTTGATTATGGTTATAGAATTACTTTTTTTGGAGATGAAATAGAAGAGATCGATCGGATCGAGATTGAGACGGGAAAGCGCATTGAATCGATGCATACCGCGGCCATTTTTCCTGCAAATTTATATGTCGCTCCAAAGGATCGGATGCATGAAATTATTCGAAATGTTCAAGACGAGCTCTACGCTCAAGAAAAATATTTTGAAAGAGAACGACGAATCTTAGAAGCAAAACGAATTAAAGAGCGAACCGCTTTTGATATTGAGATGATGAAAGAGTTAGGTTATTGTAATGGCGTAGAAAACTATTCTCGATACTTCGATGGTCGTGCGCCAGGTACGCGTCCTTTCTGCTTATTAGATTATTTTCCAGATGATTATTTAATGGTGATTGACGAAAGTCATGTAACGATTCCACAGGTACGCGGTATGTGGGGCGGTGACCGATCGCGTAAACTCAATCTCGTAGAACATGGATTTAGATTGCCTTCGGCGCTCGATAATCGTCCTTTGAATTTTGATGAATTTGAAGGAATGATTAATCAGGTTATTTTTGTAAGTGCGACACCAGGGGATTATGAAATGGAGCAAACACAAGGCGAAATCGTCGAGCAACTTATCCGTCCAACAGGCCTACTCGATCCACCGATTGATGTACGTCCTAGTCTGAATCAGATTGATGATTTATTGGAGGAGATCGACGAACGGATCAAGAAAAATGAGCGAGTCCTAGTAACCACGTTGACCAAGAGAATGTCGGAAGAATTATCCAAATATCTACTCAGCCTAAATGTCAAATGTCGATATATTCACTCAGAAGTTGATACGATGGAACGGGTAGAAATTCTGCGAGATTTAAGATTAGGAACCTTTGATGTATTGATCGGAGTTAACTTACTTCGAGAGGGATTAGATTTACCAGAAGTATCATTGGTGGCGATTCTAGATGCGGATAAAGAAGGTTTCTTACGTAATGTACGTTCCTTGACACAAACGGCAGGTCGAGCCGCTCGTAACTCTAACGGATTGGTTATTTTTTACGCTGATAAAATGACCAACTCGATGGAAATGACGATTGACGAAACCAACCGTCGTCGAAAAATTCAAATGGCTTACAACGAAAAACATGGTATTACGCCAACTACCGTTACTAAATCTCGAGAAGAGATTATGAACTCACAATCTATTTTGGATGTGCGTGGTAAGAAAACGTATATAGAACCGGATGAGCCAAGTTTAGCTGCTGATCCTATTGTAGAATATATGAATCGGGAACAGTTAGAAAAAATGAAAAACGTAACGGAAGCAAAAATGAAAGCGGCTGCAAAAGAATTAGATTTTATGGCTGCTGCACAATTTCGAGATGAATTATTCGCAATTAAAAAGCGATTAAAGTCTATGTAAATTAGTAGCTTATTCACTCAATATTGTTTTTATTAGAAAAGCTGTTGAAAATAATCACTATCTTTAAAAGAAAAATAAATCATGAAAGCATATAAATTACCTTATTTGTCAATTGAGGATTATATAAAGCAAGAACAAGACGCTGATTCTAAATATGAGTTCCATGATGGTAAAATTTATGCGTTGGCGGGTGGTACTTTAAACCATACGATCCTTTGTGGAAATATTTATAATGAACTGAGACAAGCACTCGAAAATAAAAAGTCGAATTGTATGCCTTTGACTAGCGAGGCAAAGCTACACGTAAAAAAATCCAAAGACTCAAATAGTTTTGTTTATCCAGATGCGATGGTTATTTGTGGTAAGCTATCTCCGTCCGAGGAAGATAAAAATTCGTTGATAAATCCAGTATTAATTGTGGAGGTGTTGTCCAAATCAACGTCAGGATACGATCGTGGAGATAAGTTTCATCTATATCGGAAGCTGCCAAGTTTCAGGGAATATGTACTAATAGAACAGGATAAAGCGGTAGTCGATGTTCATTATAAAGGAGAAAATAGCGACCTTTGGCGAATCATCAGATACGAAGGACTTAGTGAAATAATCAACCTTTTTTCCTTGAATATTGAGATTTCGATGAAGGCACTTTATCAGCAAGTAAGATTAGAAACATCTCCCTCTGCTTAACTAATTGTGATAAGCAATGAATGCTAGATTTACAGCGATATATGCTAAGCCAAATTAATAAAAGTGCCAACCCAAAATAATCTGAGTTGGCACTTTCTGTGGGTAATTTATGTATTTAATCCATCGACTCTATTCAGGTTCAAATCCGAGAATAATATTAAAGGCTCCAAAACGTTCGAAAAGAGAACCTTGTCCATCATCTTGCTTATCAAATCCAAGACCATAATCAAATCCAAGGGTACCGAACATTGGTAGGAATACTCGTAATCCTGCTCCAACGGAACGTTTTGTATCGAAAGGATTAAAATCACGGAACGACTTCCAAGAGTTTCCTCCTTCGGCGAAAGCCAAGAAGAAGATCGTTGCATTTGGATTAAGTGATAATGGATATCGTAATTCTACGGTGAATTTATCAAAGATCGGGGCAGGCGTTATTTCGCCAGACTTACCAAGGTTACCATCTAATTGAAAGACTTCGTACCCTCGCAGAGAGATCAAATCAACTCCATTGTAAAAGTTACCAGTTTGTTGTGATAAACCGTCTCCACCTAATTGGAATTGCTCAAATGGTGAAAGACCGATTTCGCTATTGTAAGCACCGATAATACCAACTTTTGCCGCTACCCGTAATACCAATTTATCGTTTAGAAGTGGTGCGAACCATTCCGCATTAAATCTCCATTTATGATATTCCAAAAATTTGAATCTTTCTTCTGGCTCTAGGCTTGCGTAATCTTTTTTATTGAATAGCGAATAAGGAAGAGTTGGTTGGAAAGATAAAGAAATTCTTGATCCTTCAATTGGGTAAATTGGATTGTTGATGGTGTTACGGGCCAGTGTAATATTAAAGCTAAAGTTATTATAATTTCCATCTATCAACCTAGTACCATCATTTAGCTGAAAACCACCACGTGTATAATTGGTAAGAGAGAGTCTTTGTAAATTAAGCGTACCGGATAAGATAAAGTTATCATCTGGCCATTTTAGACGAGTACCTAATCCGATGGATCCTCCCAAGATGTTAAATCGCCCAAATCTTTGAGAACGAGAATCAAGTCCATTGGTTAGTCGATTAAAAAATCCAGATACAGTAAGGGAGGTTGGTTTTTTACCTCCTAGCCAAGGCTCCGTAAAAGAAATATTATAGGACTGAAAAAGATTACCACTGGTTTGTGCTCGAAGTGATAATCGTTGGCCATCTCCTTGCGGAAGTGGATTCCAAGATTCTTTGTTAAAGATATTTCTGATAGAAAAATTATTAAAAGAAACTCCTAGTGTACCAATAACTCCTCGACCTTGACCAGCCCATCCAGCAGAAAGCTCTAATTGATCAGACGGTTTTTCTTCTACGGTGTAGATAATATCTACGGTTCCTCTTTCTGGATTAACCGGTGTTTGGATATCCATTGTTTCAGGATTGAAATATCCTAAATTGATGATTTCTCGTTGAGAACGAATGATATCAGAACGACTGAATTTTGCACCTGGTCGTGTACGAACCGCTCGACGAATAACATGCTCGTGCGTACGATCATTTCCATTAATAACAACTCGATCAATGGTTGCTTGCGGACCTTCATAGATTCTAATTTCCAAATCAATAGAATCTCCTACAATCGCAGTTTCTACAGGGTCAACTCGGAAAAATAAATATCCGTTATCTAGGTATAATGTACTGATATCTCGACCATCTTGACTAAAAGACAAACGAGTATCAAGTAATTCTTGGCTATAAACATCTCCTTTTTCAATACCTAGGACGCTACGTAACTGATCTGTTTTATAGATGGAATTTCCTTTCCAGGCGATATTTCGGAAATAATACTGCTCACCTTCTAAGACATTGATATTGATCATTAAACGACCTTTATCGTTTCGAGAAATGCTATCACTTAAGATTCGAGCATCTCTAAATCCTAAATTATTATAGTGGTTAACGATGGCTTTTTTATCATCTGCGTAGTCTGCTTTTATCAACTTAGAAGAAGAAAAAATACGACGCTTACGACGCGTACCTTTCATCATCTTTCGCAGCTTTCGGTCTTTGATATTATTGTTTCCAGTGAAAGTAATATCCTCAATTTTAACTCTAGGCTTTTTATCAACTGTAAACAGTAATTTCACTGCATTTACGTTCTTCTCATCAGGACTTTCTGTTACCTCAACTACTGCGTCTAGATTACCTTTTTCTACAAAATACTCTCGGATTCCAGTCTTTGCATTTACGATAGCGTTAGGGGTAACAATATTACCTTTTAAAAGGTGGCGGTTGATAATTCCGTTTAGATCATCGTGACGAGACTTTTTAACACCTTTAAAAGAATGGCGAATATATCGAGGTCTTTCTTGTACGGCAATTTCAATAAAAATGATATCACCGACTGACTTTTCTTTATAAATCTGTACATCGGTAAAAAGACGAAGCTTCCATAGTGCTTTAATAGCTTGAGGAATTTCAGTACCTGGTACTCGAATTTCGTCTCCTACTTTTAGACCAGTGATCGCAATAAGTGAATTTTCATCACTAAATTCAGCACCACTTACCTTGATTCCTCCAATTTCAAATTGTGTTGGATTAGAATAATCAAAGATATTCAGGCTATCAGACTGAGCATTTGTAATTATCGGAAAAAGAAAGATTAAGAGTAAAAACGGAAAGGCAAATTTATATTTCATATTAAACTACTAAATTTCTGAAGATGAGGTATTTGAAGTAGTTTTTAAACAACTTCACTACATACAGCGCTCATCATATTTCTCATAAGCGATACAAAAGTAACGATCTTTTTAGAATGCTGTTGTAAAAGAATTACGCTAAAAGCAATAATACGTACTTTGAAAGACAGGATTAT
>CALGJS010000404.1 GCA_937927835.1 uncultured Saprospiraceae bacterium
CAAATTTTTAAAATGCTTAGAGGATCAAGATTATTAAAAAATACCATTCCGTCAATTCGGTTAACGAATTCAGGACGAAATTTCTTTTCGATAGCTGCTTGATACACTTTTGCGCCATCCGTTTCTGAAAAGCCAATTGATTTATTATTGGTCGCTCCAAGGTTAGAAGTCATGATGATTATAGAATTTCTAAAATTGGTTATTCTACCAAAATTATCTACCATCATCCCTTCGTCTAATACCGTCATCAAAGCATCAAAAATAGCAGGATGTGCTTTTTCTACTTCATCTAATAATAAAACCGAAAAAGGTCTTTCTCGAATATTTTTAACCAAAGCGCCCACTTCCTTTCCAGAACCGATAAACTTACTTAATTGAGAAGGATGCTGAAATTCACTCATATCGATCCGCACCAGTGGTGTTTGCTTTTGTCCTTTACCAAAGAAATAGTTGGCCAATGCTTTAGCACTTGCAGTTTTCCCAACACCTGTTGGTCCAGCAAAGAGTAAAGTTTGAATAGGTTTATAAGGATTATTAAGTCCAGCTTTAAATACTTTTACAATCCCAGCCAATTGATCTAAAACTTGCGGTTGGCCAATGATCTGATTACTAAAATAATCTTGTAACTCCTCAGTATTTAATCGTAGGTCATCTCGTAAAAACAACTCTGGCATTCCCGTTTCTTCCACAAATTGATTCAACACATCTCGGCGACTGATTCGACTTCCTCCTTTAATCCGAACTTCACTAATCGCTTTTGCTAAAAATTTAATTCCTTTACCTGGAAATTTTTCATAAGGTGCATACCGATAGAGTAAACGATAAATTTCAGATAAGGCTTCTTCTGAAATCTTAATGGACATTTGTTGTTCTACATAATCCGCAAATTGTCTAAAAACAGATTGAACTTTGGGTTTTGGTAATTCATCAATTTTTACCAATTGAAAATTTTCTACAAAACCAGGTAGACGCTTACGAATGCTATCTAGTTCTGTAATCGTAACTTCTCCAATCAGCGTCAAATCTCCTGTCTGTAAAAAATCTTGTAAAAAAGCGGCGACACTTACTTCAGCTGAAGGTCCACCAATTTGCAACAATCTTACAATATCTAATAAACACAAAGTACCATTTACTTTTGCTAAGTCTCGAATGATGGCTTCACAGATTTCTTGCCATTCACCCAAATATTTTGCTTTAGCAACAAACCGCTGCGAACGCATCTCCCAGAAACTTCGATCACCGACTGGGCTGTTAGGGGCACTCAACTTTCGGATGACCAATCTTAAGGCGGCAGATTTTCCAACGCCTGAATCTCCGATCACCAATACATTGGTTTTTCCGACCATGATCTTATCCATAATCTCTGCTACCTGAGTGTCCAGTTCCCAAGCCGCATCAGGTAATTGTTGTCTGGTTTTATTACGGCGTGGAGCAGGTAACTTCATGGCAAGTTGGTCTAAGTACTCCAATTTAACTTCCTGCATAAACCGTTCTTCCTTGACTACTCTATTTTCAATGATTCTTAACTTAATAAAATCCACTTCAGGGATTTCCATCGAAAGATAATTGTACAGTTTATCTGGTGGATAATTATTGAAAATACTGACACAGAAATGCGTAAAGATGGCTTTAAATTGTTTTTGATCATAATAATAAAAAACCTCTTTAAGGGCTGGCAAGAAACATTCAAAATGTCCTTGTCCTGTATCGCCATAAATAGCGAGGACTGGAACCTTAATAGATTCGCTGAGTGGATAATTTCCAGCATCGTCTTTGTAGGAAGGTCTAATTTTTACTTCCAGTACTTTGACTTTAGGATCTTGGATATCAAAGGCTGGATAAAAGCCTGTTTTTTTATAATTCCGTTGTAAGAAATCAAGGAATTTACTTTTCAATGTTTTTACATCTCGTTCGACTAGTTGATGTCCAGCTCCAGGAATCATTCCGACCACTTGATCAGAAGGAAAAGTATAATAAACAATAGGATAGCTAATTGTGCTCATAGAGAAATGTATTCTAGGCTGTAAAATACAAAAGTCGAGAGAAATAAAGAAGTTATCTGATTGAGGCTTTAAAATGAATTGGAGTAAAGTTATTACTAACTTCTTTTTAGATGGCTGGAATTTCATGGTTATTGCCATTTAATTTCCATCTAGGGTGATAAACAAGAATACCTCTATCTTTGATTAAGTTAGACGTTTAAAAAAATACAAAAGCATTGACAACCGAAGTCATCAATGCTTTTAAAACCGTTAATTTTCATCTTAGATGATTTGTAAAATTATTTTACAATCATTAAACGCGTAGTGGCTACCTGATTGGCAGTTCTTAAACTAACTAAATAAATACCTGCAGTTAAATCACTGGTATTTAGACTATAATTATAATTTCCTGGAGCATTTGGATTTAACTCCACAGACTTCATTTGCTGTCCTGTAATAGATGTCAAGGTCATTTCCATATCCATAGAAGCATCTACAGAATAACTTATTCGTGTGATGTCTTTTGCAGGGTTAGGAGCAATTGTCAATTCAAAAGCTTCTGCACCTACCACTTCTTCGACATTTACTGGGTAGTCTAGATACTGACTTATTTGAATAGATACTTCCGCAATCGTATTAGCGTTAATTGGGTCACCTTCACCAGCATCTAAATTAAGACCTGGCTCATCATCAAATTGATACCAAATTGCCAAGTGGTCACCTGTAATTAAGTCTGTATGTGGAAAGATAGCATCCGTCGTAGGTACCAAGAAACTAAATAAAGAAAGATCTGCATTAATAACATTGTATGGTGCAGCCCAACTGAAACCTCCATCTTGAGAAGCAGTCACATGAACTTGAGAGAAATGTTGGGGTTGTGTCGCGTTTGTACTCAATAAATTTTCCATAGATTGCTGATAAGTAATAATGACTTCACCATTATCTGTAACTTCTATATTTGACGAAGTAATCGGAGAAGCAATACCGTTGACATAGATAGCACCATCTTCAAAATCATAAACATTACTTTCATCAACGTCTAATCCTATTTCTACTGCTTCAATAAATTCAACCCCATCATCCTCGTAACTTTCATTCCAGTATCCGATTCCGGTTGGTAAGAAAAAGAAGTTTAAAAAACCTTCTTGTAAAGTACTATCAGAGTAAATAAATAACTCAGAATAAGAAACGTGTGCCATTCCATTGGCATCTAATGTTACGGATCCTGTACCGTCGTTGGTTCCAATAAATAAAGAATCCATCAAGTCAGTGTTTTCATAAAAAACACCAGGACCACGAGGATCTACTCCTCCAATATCATCCAGTGTATAACTCTGATTTCCTAACTCAAAATTATCGATTGGAAAATCGTGTACAATTCTAGAAGTCCAAGATCCAACATCACCATTTGACTCTGACTTTAAAAGGATTACATCTTCGGTCAATTGAAAAATACCAATGGCAACATTTCCATTTTCGTCTGCATCGATAGAATAAGTATCCGCATTTACTCCTTTAATCTCATTACTAGTAGTTCCAGGAATGATATAATTTTGGATAGGCCAAGTAAGCCCACCATCATCACTTCGGAAGTATAAGAGCGCTTGCGTCAAACCTTGGTAGGTTGGTTCATAGACAGGAGCAGTATCATCAGGGTTTGGAGCAGTAACTCCAATTACATGAATGGTATTTCCTACGGCTACGGCACGAGGCCAAAGGAAGCCAATTGGAGAATCAGCAGGTAGTGTAGACTCTTCGCTCCAGGTACCATCTCCATTTTCGCGTACCAACAACGTTTGGTTAGTGGAAGCAAAAGTATGGTTGATAACGACGTTGGTGCCATCTTCCAGTTTTACCAGGTTAGGCCATCCAGTACGAGAAGTTGGTTCGATTCTTCCAGCTGGCATTGCATCAAATCCTCCACAATCTTCTGCTCCTTGATAAAAGGTTCCACGGTTAGGAAAGCTTGGTTCTTCAGTTTGTAGGTGTCCAGTCCATACGGCCTCAATCTCACAATCTGGTTGTACAAGCATCCGGTTAGCAGTTGCTCCGTTAGTTTGTAGGTCATAATAAGTTTCTCCAATCCATTCTTCGGCAGCTTCACTATTAGTGGTAGCTCCATTTTGCAAATATTCTTGGTGAGCGGTTATTCTGATTGGTCCAGAAAGTACCTCTGACCCATCGTATTGTACCCCACGTTCGCTAGCAATTTTCGATTGCTTAGGGCCTGTGATACCAGAGGTTCGTTGTTGCTGTGCAAAAGAACTAAAACTGATAAAAATCATTAAAGTAAAAAGTAGTAGTATTTTATTCATGATCAAGTAATTAGATTAATAATATGGTGAAAAAATAATATGTAATTAAGTTATGTTATTTTATTATTTAAACAAAGTTCTCAACATTTTATAAATGTAGTTATGATAACTACTTATTAAAAAAGCAGTTATTTCAATAATTGAAATAACTGCCTTTTCAATTTGCAGCAAATTAGAGCTATTGCAAATTTTTATGGAAAACTAATTATTTAGTCACCACTAATTTCTGAGTAGCTACTTTATCGCCAGCACGTAGACTAACTAGATAGATACCTGCAGAAAGGTTGTTTACGTCTATGTTTTGAGTATGAACTCCAACAGAAGTATTACCCAAGTCAGCTTGAGAAACTAATGCTCCTACTACATTATAAAGTTCGATGGTTACTTCCTCTCTAGTTTCCAATTCGAAGTTAACTGTTGTTAAACCAACCGCAGGGTTAGGAGTAACTTCAAACTTAAATTCTTCTGGCGTAACAGCCGTTGTTGATACATCTAGATTACATAACATTGTTGGTGCATCTGTCACACCTAAGATTTCTTCAACATCAATAGTCATCATGGTGATGGTATTAGAAGTAATTGGATCCATTTCATCGTCACCAACTAAGTTCAATCCTGGCTCATCATCAAACATATAAGTAATCGCAACCTGATTGTCAGAAACTACATGCATATTTGGGAAAACAGCATCTGTTGTGTTTACTAAGAAACCAAATAAAGAAAGATCTGGATTGATGATATCTAAAGGCTCAGACCAAGTTGCTCCATTATCAGAAGAACCTGTCATCCACACGTGTGTGTAATGCTGAAGTGGATTAGTATTTGTTGCATCATCTCGGATTAATTCTTCCATGGCAGCGGCATAAGACATGATAATTCTTCCATCAGCAAGAATTTCTAAAGAAGGCATACCGATAAACATATTTCCGTTGTGGTTTGCAAGATTATCGAAATTATCAAAATTTAAAGCGTCATCACCATTCGTATCTAAAGCATTTACTACTCCATTCATACGAGCTAAGGTGTCCGTACACTCATTCCAGTAAATCATATTACCAAATAATGGGAAGAAAGTAAAAGCACCAGCTGCCTGTGTAGTATCTGCACAAGCGATATACTGCTGTGGGAAAACAACGTGTGCTGTTCCGTTAGCGTCTAGTGCAACTGCACCACTACCATCAGACGTCAAGAAAGATAAAGCAGCAGCAGAAAGTGTATCATCACCTACTGATCCAGCTCCAGGTCCTAGCGGATCAATTCCACCAATATCAAATGGTGTATAAGGAATTGTACTAAAAGTAAAATCATCAAAAGGTAAAGCACTTACTGTTTTAACTTCCCACGAGTTACCTCCATCATTACTTTTCACCAAACGAATATCTTCAGAAAGATCAAAAATACCGATGGCAACATTGTCACCATCTGCCACCAACTGGTAGCTATCTCCACCGATTCCACTATTAAGGTCATCCGTAGTTGAGGCATCAGGAGCACCCAATCCGTCAATAATTTTATCACTAATTACCCAAGTGTCACCACCATCATCAGAACGGAAGTATAATAAAGCAGGGTTTAAGCCTTCATACATCATCCCGTCATTACCTGTTGGAGTAGAAACACAAATCATGTGAATTTTATTTCCTACAGAAGCAATCTGAGGCCATAGTAAACCAGAAGGAACGATCGTAGGAATTCTAGTCTCCACCCAATCAGTAGATCCTGAGGCACGTCTTAGCATTACCAATTCGTTTACAGCAGCAGGTAAGTGACAAACTGCTACGTCTGTTCCATCATCTAAGGTGGTGATGTTTGGCCATCCTGTACGAGGTGTTTCAAGTTTTAATCCATCATCTTGAGGGAAAGCAAGTGAGTTAACGGTTTCATTAAATCCAGTTCCACGCTGTGGAAATCCAGAATCTTCCGTTTGGCCATGGTGCGTCCATACGGCACGAATGTTCATTTCATTGTCTGCATGTACCCGATTTTGACCAGAACCATTTGTTTGAAGGTCATAATAAGTCGCTCCAATCCATTCTTCACTGTTCAAACCATTCGTCTGAGCACCTTGCTCCATATAAATCTGATGGATTGATTTACGAACAGTTCGTCCCTCTAAGGACTCTGTACCGTCAAATAGACGTTTGTTCACATTGCTAGTCGCTGTCTGTACCCGTGCACCTTCAGCTTCAGCTACCTGGACCTCCTGCGCAAAGACAGAAAAACTAGTAACCATAAAAAATAAAAGTAAAAGATTCTTCATAATTCAGAATTTTGTTTTTGTATAAAAAATTAACGGTCAAATTGTCATTACAAAAGCAAAAAATTAGCATGTAGTATTGCAATGACCTAATAAAAGGCCAATATATGAATTAAATCCGAGTTTCTTAAAGGCTCTTAACACATAATTTTGTCTTCTAATATTCAATTTAGGAACATATGGGTTTAAGGCTAAATTATGGCTATATTTTTTGTCCGTCAAACTACGATTTCAGGTTATTTAACCTACTTTTGCGGTCTATGAAGGTATTTAAGAAACTAGAAAATCTTCCCACTATCCCTAATGCAGTACTTACCATTGGTAGTTTTGATGGCGTTCACCAAGGACATCAGAAAATTCTTAGCCAAGTACGGGATTTAGCGAAAGAGGAAGGAGGAGAAAGTGTAGTAGTTACTTTTCATCCCCATCCAAGGCATGTTTTATCTCAAGATACGCCTGATTTTAAGTTAATTACTACCGTAGAAGAAAAAGCGGCATTATTAGCTAATTATGGTATTGATAACGTAATCGTGGTTCCATTTAACGCTGATTTCTATAAACAAAGTCCAAGGGCTTATATTGAAGACTTTTTAATTGATCGGTTTCATCCTCGATGGGTCGTTATTGGATATGATCACCAATTTGGGAATCAACGAAAAGGAAGTATTAAAGACCTTCGACAATACGAGGCAAAAGGCATCTTTAAGCTACTAGAGATTGAACGTCAAGAAGTGAAAGATATCGCCGTCAGCTCCACCAAAATTAGAAAAGCATTGGTGCTCGGTAACGTAGAAAAGGCAGCTCAATTACTAGGACATCCCTTTAGTCTTACAGGCAAGGTTACCCATGGACAACGGATCGGCCATACTTTAGGTTATCCAACTGCCAATATTGAATTAGCTGAACCCAATAAATTGATTCCTGTTTATGGAATTTATGCAGTCAACGTTTGTCATCATCATCGGATGTATCAAGGAATGCTCTACATTGGTGATCGACCTACACTGGCAAATCATCACAATAAAACTATTGAGGTAAATATTTTTGATTTTGATCAACAGATTTATGGGGATCAACTTCGAATCGACTTTGTTAAATTTTTAAGAAAAGATGAACGATTTGATGGATTGGAGGCATTGAAGGTGCAGTTGGGGAAGGATAAGGTGGCGGCGTTGGAGGCGTTGGCTTGATGGGTGGATTTTTTGATGTGCGGATGTGCGGATGTGCGGATTATTGATTTCTTTCCAAAAGGCGGATTTTTAATAACAGATTTAGAAGAAAATGACCTTTATCCACGGACCGGTTTTTTTGAAGATTTTAATGCTTTTATTAAAAATAGATTAAATCCTGAGAAGTTAATTGGGTAAATTAGTGAAATAAAATAGTAAGCGAATTATACATGTCTAAAGACCGAGTAGCTATCGTGATTTTAAATTATAATGGAAGGGAGCATTTGCAAACTTTCTTGCCTTCGGTTTTGGAGTATACTCCGGAGGCGATGGAAATTCATGTCGCGGATAACGGTAGTACGGATGATTCTATTAGAATTTTAGAAAATGAATTTCCAACAGTGATCGTTCATAAATTATCGAATAATTATGGTTTTGCAGAAGGTTATAATCAAGCATTAAAAGGTATTAAATCGGATTATTATGTAATTCTTAATTCTGATGTTCGCGTAACAGAAGAATGGATTTCACCGATTATTGATTTATTAAAATCAGATAATTCTATCGCTGCGGTACAACCCAAAATTAGATCAGAGGAAGTCCCCGATTCTTTTGAATATGCTGGTGCTTCTGGTGGTCTTATGGACCAATATGGATTTACTTTTTGTCGAGGACGGGTATTTGATGATTTAGAAAAAGATCAAGGCCAATATGATACTCAGCAAGAAATCACTTGGGCTAGTGGAGCGGCACTTTTTATCCGCGCTAATCTTTTCCATGAATTCGGAGGATTCGATGGAGATTATTTTGCGCATATGGAAGAGATTGATTTATGTTTGCGATTGCGGAGAGCGGGATATAAAATAATGGTAGAACCAAAATCCATCGTCTATCATCTCGGTGGTGGTACGTTGAATTATCAAAGTTCGCGAAAGACTTTTTTAAATTTTAGAAATCTCTACGCTACCTTACTAAAAAATCTTTCTGGCGTTAAAGCTTTTTGGTTAATTCTATTTAGATTGGTCATTGACGCTGGAGCAGCTTTACTTTATCTTTCTAAAAAACGTCCGGATCTTGTTTGGGCAATCGCGAGAGCACATTGGGCCTTTTTTATGAACATTCCAAAAATCTTAAAAAAACGAAAGGCTGGAAAAGCCTTAGTAGAAAAACTAAGAATCGGACCTCCCAACGAAACCGCTATTTACCCGGGAAGCATTGTCAAAGAATATTATTTTAGCGGTCGCAAAACTTACAACGAGCTTAAACATGTCAAAAATTAAAGTAGAAATAATTTATGAAGATGATGCTATTGTCATTGTTCATAAACCGGCGAATTTTCTAGCCATCCCAGATCGATATGTGGCCGAAAAGCCTAATCTGGTCGACTTTCTTAAGAAACGTTACGGAGAAATATTCGTTGTACATCGACTTGATAAAGAAACAAGTGGAATTATCTGTTACGCAAAAAATGCAGAGAGTCATCGACATCTGAGTAAACAATTTGAAGACAGAACCGTTAAGAAAATTTATAAAGTTTTAGTCGAAGGGAACGTACATCAACCTAAAGGAATTATTGATAAACCGATCGCTCGCCATGTTTCCATTGCTGGAAAAATGAGAATTCACGCTAGCGGTAAAGCCTCCGTCACGCATTACGAAGTAGAGCAACATATTGGTGATTATACTTTGGTTCAAGCCGATATTAAAACTGGACGGACCCATCAAATCCGCATTCATTTTGCAGCGATTGGATATCCGCTGATGATCGATGGTATGTATGGCCGACAGGATTCCTTTTTCCTAAGTTCTATCAAACAAAAGAAATTCAATATTGGGAAAGATCAAGAAGAGCGTCCGCTCATGTCTCGTACTACCCTACACTCTTGGAAATTATCCTTAGATCATCCGGTTACAGGAGAAAGAATGGATTTTATTGCACCACTTCCAAAGGATTTTAGAGCGGTATTGAAGCAGTTGGAGAAATGGACGGGTTGAATCGTTGAATCGTTGAATCGTTGAATCGTTGAATCGTTGAATCGTTGAATCGTTGAATCGTTGAATCGTTGAATCGTTGGTAGATAAAATTTATGAATTATATTTACGTGTTTTTTTTAGAGAAAAAAAAGTCGTATCGGACGAACCGATACGACGAAACACCTTTTTCATAAGAGTGAATAGTTTGGACGAACTATTTATTTCTCTGATAATAAAGTTTTTTCTTGGTGATAAAGATAAAATTCATGATTTTTTTTACTATGAATTTTATTTACCTTGAATTTCATTTAAACTGTTTTGTATACTTCTAGTAGTGCTCCGATCTTGTCCATAAGATCTTCTGGTCCGAATGGTTTTCCGACGTGGTCGTTCATACCAAATAGTTTTGCTTTTTCTTTTTCCGTTAAGAAAGCGGAAGCGGTTAAAGCGATAATTGGCACATCTCTTTTTCGAGGATCGGTAGATTTTCTAATTTCTGCAGTCGCTCGGTATCCATCCATATTTGGCATTTGAATATCCATCAGAATCAAATCAAAGTAAGCATGATCTAATGCTTCTAGTGCTTCTACTCCATCATCGGCAGTTACTACTTCTACTCCGATTTTTCGAAGCATTTTAGCCACTACTAATTGATTGATTTTATTATCTTCTACCACCATAATCTTATATCCTTTTAAGTGTTCAAAGGATTTTAAAGTACGATTTTCTCTTTTTACAGGAGCTTTGTTGGTAGATATTTTGAAAGGTAAATAAATAGTAAATTTAGTTCCTTTTCCAATTTCAGATTCAACTTCTATTTTTCCATTTTGTAGATCTACCAATCGTTTGGTGATCGTCAATCCTAATCCTGCGTATCCTTCAAAAATATCACCAGATTGGTTATTACTTAGTTCTCTAAACATTTGGGTATACTCTGCCTCATCCATTCCTTTTCCAGTATCTTCGATGTTCATTACTAAGGTTACTTCGTTAGCTTTTAACTCGTGCAACTGAACATTTACTTCTACTGTACCTTCTTCGGTATACTTAATTGCGTTTGAAACTAAATTCGTAAGAATCTGATTGAGTCTTACTGGATCACCCACTAGACATTTTGGAATCGATTCATCAAATGTATAATTTAAGGCAATGTTTTTATCACGAGCAGGTAATAAGAAACGCTGCTTAGTATCTTCGATTGTATCTACTGGACTAAACTCACGGCTTTCTAGAGTTAGTTTACCTGCTTCAATTTTTGAAAAATCTAATACATCGTTAATAAAGACCACCAAGTTATTAGCCGAGAACTGTAAAGTTCGTAAATGCTCTACCTGATCTGGTCGAGGTTCTTCTTCCAGTAATAAGTGCGTTAATCCAATAATAATGTTCATGGGTGTACGCATTTCATGGCTCATCGTAGCTAAGAAGCGATCTCGTGCAAAAGAAGATTGTTCGATCGATTCTCTTTCTGCCATTTCATTTACCAACTTATGATTCAAATTATCCAAGCTTTCGTTGGTATCTTTGAGTAGTAAATTCTTTTCTTTAATCTCTTCACCCTGACGGCTAATCTCTTCATTTTTAGTAAGCAATAATTCATTATCCTGCTTCTTACGTCGGTAACTGCTAAAGAGCACAAACATTAATAATGCTCCTAAACCAATCAAGGCAAATAAGAATGTACGCATCTTACTAGAGAATGCTTGTTCCTTTTCTAGAGAAGCAATTGTTGCTTGATTTTTTTCTGCTTCGAATTCAGATTCATACTTTGTCGTCAATTCAAGCAGTGCTTTGTCTTTTTCATTATTATAAAAAACATCTCGACTATCCGCATAAGCAACATGCATATTGTATGCTTGCTCGTGCATTCCCATATCTTTATAAGCTGCCGCAATGTCTCGGTATATACCTTGTGTTTTAGGCGACTGTCCCTCTGCTTTTAGAAGTTGGATACTTGCCTTTAGATTTTTATCCGCCTGCGTTTTATTTTTAGTTTTAGCGTAAAGCACCCCAAAATTTTTGTAGGTTTCTGCTAATGGAATTGGCTGATTAAGATTAGAACGAATACCGAAAGCAGTTTCGTTCGCCTCTAGCGCTTCTTCATATTGTCCTTGTGATAAATGCACTTGAACCATATTATTAAAATCTCTTCCAATCGCTGGCATATCTTCCAGTGAACTATTCAAGTCAAGTGACATCTCATGATAAGTCAAAGCACCGTCATGGTCACCAAGATCACTGAGTATGTTACCTAAAAAACTCGCAATAGCGGCTCCTCCTGTCAAGTCCTCTGTTTCAATTTTCAGCTCCATCGCCTTAACGTAACAGTTTCTTGCTTTACCGTATACTTTTTTAAATAGGTACACATCACCAAGGTTTTTGTTGGTTTCAGCAGCGCCGGCTTTATCGTTGTTTTTCTCTCGAATAATAAGGGCTTCTTCTAGATTAGCAATTGCGTTTCCAGTGTTTTCTTGTAAATAAAATAGGCGGCCAATATTATTTTTAGAACAAGAGATACCAAGTTCATCCTTAATATTATTACGAATATTCATGGCAGCCAAGTAATTTTTCATGGCATTGGTATAATCCAACTTGGCTTGATAGATCAATCCCAAATTATCTAAAGCCTTGGCTTCTTGATCCGATTCGGATAAAGATCTAGAAAGATCGATGGCTTCCATTACGTAGCGTTTGGCTTGTAATGCCTGATCTTTATTTACCAATAAAGTAGATAATTTGTTAAGTGTCTTCAGCTTATCGCGACCTTGTTGTGCATTGACTTGCTTTTTAAGCTGGTCAATTTGTTCAGATTGTGCGAATGAAGTTAAATAGGAAAAGGAAAAAATTAGGAAGCAAAGAAAGGTGAAAATTTTCTTCATTTTTTTAAGGTGTTTCTTCAAGTAAATAATACAATGCGGATCACATGTCCAAAATATAAGGTGACCCGACACATTATAACTTTAGCAAATTTAATGCCGAAGGCAGATTTGATGTGCGGATTGGTGGATGTGTGGATTGGTGGATGTGCGGATTATTTTTGGCTAATCATTTCGCAATCTTTTAGAATGGCTTTGTATTTAGGAAGATTTTCTAAATCATTATCATGGAATTCTTCGAAAGAAAGTTTGGTTTTTATGCCTTTTAAGTAACAATCACAATATTGGTCCATGTTATGAGCAGCCTGGAATTCGGCATCCATTTCATCCATAATAGTTACTCGAATACTATTTTCAGCCCTTTCTGGAAGAAGCAATTCCATACTTGGTGGGTTATAAATGAGCTTATCTCCAGGGACACAATTATTTAAGACAGCTTTAAATGTACTATCTTTTATTTCATTGATATGGTTGAATTGGCCTTGATCTAATTTAGCCATGATTGCTTTATCATCTTTTACATGAGATAAAATCTTAGGAGCTGCACAGGCACAATATTCGACAATCCCTTCTGACATACCAGCGACTTTCTCACTTTCTATCAGACAAAGTTTTTCAATCTTTTCTACTTCTGGATTTTTATTCTGACAAGCAGACAGAAGAGAAATACATATATAGGAGATGAATAAGGCCGTATATTTCATGTGGTTATATACGGAATCATGAATAAAAAGGTTTGCGAAACAAGTTTTTTTTCGGGTTTAAGGACGCCATTGATTGATAGAATGTTTATACTTTTCATAAGTATCTAAAAAGATGGGAACGGTCAATTTTGCTTCTTTACCTGCACCATTCATGAGCAGACAAAAGCCAATTTGGTCTTCGTGGCTTACCGCCATTTCACCTTTATAGCTATTCACAAAACCACTATGATAAGAAATTTTTTTACCTTCATAATCAAGAATCCTCCAACCTAGGCCATAAGCAGCAGAACGGACTTTAGGCCATTTTCCAAAATAACGACGCTTGACGGGTGTATTAATTACGGGAGTAAAAATACGTTCTAGGTCCTGATTATCGAGTACCTCTGGAAATTGTCCAAGTAATAAACGAAGGTACGTAGACATATCATTAATACTAGCATTGACACCTCCGGCAGGAACTGCGGTATAATACTTTTCAGAAATTTTTGTTTCATACCAACCTGATTTGGTGGCATTATGAGGACGAGCAGTATTCGTTCGACCATGAATACCTGCTCGGTTTGTAGAGGCATCGTTCATACCTAATGGATCAAAGATTTTCTCTTGTAGCAAACGTTCGTA
>CALGJS010000405.1 GCA_937927835.1 uncultured Saprospiraceae bacterium
AGTGATCACCTTACCTATAATCTAGCACATGCAGGTTTTTCAGCGGCTAAATATTTACCGTATGGTTTGGTCGAAGATGTCTTTCCATACCTGGTCCGTAGAGCGCAGGAAAATAGCGCAGTGGTTGGTGATATGAGCCGGGAATTTGGATTGGTCAAAAAAGAACTGGAACGACGGAAGCTGGAGTAGGAATTTTTTTTCAAGTGCAAGCCGGCAGGCAGGCAAGTGCAATTGCAAAAACAATTTTCCCTTTAACGTAGAAAACGATTAGGTAGATTCTCAATAAATAGAGAAACCGCGATTGCGGGAATTGATTTTGCCCTTGATTTTGATTTTTGCCATTTGAAAAAAAGCGGTGCTGTATTTTAAATAAAATACAGCACCGCTTTTTTAAAACTCCCTTCCTACTGAATCACCACTCGCTCCGTATATCGTTTCCCATCCACCTCAAAATTCAAAAAGTAAATTCCAGTAGATAGTTGATGCTCCCAAGTCAGACGTTGTAATCCAGCAGCTTGTGTTTTTTTCGCAATCGTTCCTTGTGATTTTCCTAATAAATCCACTATTTCAATTTTGACGGTAGTCGTTTTTTCTAATTCATAATGAATATTTAAAATACCATTACTAGGATTTGGGAAAACCGATAAATTGATTTCGGTTGCGATTAAGTCATTTGTATTTACTACGAAATCTTCTAGTTTTTCTAATCGCATACTGGTATACAATCGATATTCACCCGCTGCTAAATTGATTTGCATCGTGGTATTATTTACTTGAATACTATCTTGGGTAAAGTATTCATACCATGTTCCAGTATTGGGGAAGTTTGGAGTAATATTACCTGATTGTATACTAAAATTACCTAAAGCCGTCACGTCAAAATCAGTTCCATTTAGATGTAAGGTTTTAAAATTGCTATTATCTAAAGTCCCTTGATAATTTGTGGTATTGAAAACATCATAAGTTGTTTTTAAATAAATTAATTGGCGAGTAACATTATATAAATCGCGTCGATCCACATCTTCAAAATAATCCCAACGAATCGGTTTATTGTCTACTCGGCAACTTTCGTTGATGGTACCATCAGGGCAGTAATTGATAGAAAAGTCATAACCTAATTCTCCAAATTGCCACAGCATTTTAGGACCAGGAATCGTATAGAAAAAGACAGAGGCCAGCTCCACTCGGTCGAGTGCTGTTCCAAAATCTTGCACATTATAACTACCACTAGAATTTCCAAATGCTAAATTTTTATACATTAGCCTTTCTTCATCATGACTTTCCATAAAAGTAATTAAGTGTGGATTGTCCCAATCTCGATCTTGGTAGTCAGCACCAGTCAGGTCATTATTATATCCCATGGTTGCTTCGTTGTATTGGTAATTCATATTGTTCCAAAACAACATTCCGTAGTCCGATAATTCTTTTTCTTCTGTATTGACGGCAAAGTGTTCCATAATCGCATAAGCATCAGGATTGATATTCCAGACCACATCGGCATAATCTTTTAAGATGGCAATCCGCGAAGGATCGTATTGTCCCCAAAGATCAACATTGCCGCCAGAGTTTACTTGCGTAAAACCTTTAGACAAATCAAATCTAAAACCATCCATTCGAAATTCTTCTAAAAAATAACGAAGGGTTCTATTGACATAATAATTGGTTGCCTCACTTTCATGATTAAAATCGTAGCCTACATTAAACGGATGTCTGGCATCGGGATTTAACCAAGGGTTTTCGGCAGTCGGTTTAAATGCTCCCGCATCCCAGTATAATTTTGCGAGTGGACTTTGACTAAAAGCATGATTAAAAACGACATCCAGAATGACCGCAATTCCTCGACTATGCGCTTCATCGATAAAGCGTTTTAACTCATTGACCGGGCCATAATATTTATCTACGGCAAAATGGAAACTCGGATTATATCCCCAACTAAGATTTCCTTCAAATTCATTGACGGGCATTAGCTCAATCGCATTGATACCTAAACGGTCTAGATAATTTAAGGTGTCAATCAAGGTTTGATAATCATGACGATCTAAAAAATCACGGACCAGTAATTCATAAATTACTAATTCTTCTACCGCCGGATTTTCAAAATCATCGACTTGCCAATCGTATTGAGGAGGACGGGTTTGTAACACCGATAAGATACCAGATCCATCTTGTGGGTAATCTAATAAATCAGGGTAGGTCACGCTGGGAATAAAATTATCATTGGCTGGGTCGAGCACATAAGGCGTATATGGATCGGCAATATTGATGGTACCGTCTACTAAATATTGATAAGGATAGGCTTCGTTTGGATCGAGTCCAGAGATCTCAATCCAATACGTAGTGCCATCTGGACTACGTTTCATTTGATAAGGTGGATCGACGGTGAAATTATTAAAAGGCCCTAAGACAAAAACGTTGGATTTGTTAGGGGCATAAAGCGCCAAGCGAACGGTATTGTCATCTATGACGTTGACACCAAGTTCTGTTCCGGCAGGAAGAATTTCAGTAACGGTGGCAGGGACCACCGTATATTCAAAGCTCGCGGTAGCTGATTCTCCTCCTTGTGTAGCAGTGAGAATTACTTCGTGAAGACCAATGTCACCGGCGGTAATTGTGCGGGTAATTGAGGTGCCAGAAGCTACGCCAATCAACGAACCGTTATCAGTTAAGGTTAGACCGGCTAAGGGTGTACATACACCTTCTACAACCAACTGATCTCCTTGGCTAAGTACTAGACCAGAGGTTGTTGGCTGGATAAAAGCAACCGTCAACGCAGTACCTTCAGGATAAACTGGTGTAAAAATATCTGCTCCAGAAGCAGCCCGTCCAACGATGGATCCATCTGCATTTCTAAAAACAAAAGCCATCTGCTCCACGATTTCTCCAGCGTTTACACCATAGAAATTATTGATATTATAACTGATGGTATATTGATCGTTTCCAATCGAAGTCATTCTTACATTTGGATCGTCTGTTCCCCAGTTTCCTTGCACATGTTGCCAATCATTTCCACTCGAGCTGAAATTGGTAATGACACCCGTATGTGCGTAGACAGTACCACTAAAACCAGCTAAAGCACCATTGCCTTCACTGGCGTCAAAGGTGATGGTGACATTGTCCGTTTGATTGGGAAGCGCGGGATCAACACTTATTACTTGGGCATTGACGGAGAGTAGTGAAATAAAGAGCAAGAGAAAACTCCCTAGCTGTTTTAGAAAAGGAAAGGTAGATGTTTTCATAAGGGGGATTTAAATTTTAGCTTGAAATTGAATTTTAAGTGACCATAATGGTGATTCCTAAAAATAATCCAATTTCTGTACTTTTTGAAGAATTATACACTAATAATGACATATTATCATCAAATACTTGACATTATGGACAATAAAGTGTATCTTCGATAAGTTCGGAAAATAGGTCATTCTATGACTAATTTTTTGTAAAACGTAAGAAAGCTTACGTTGAAGTTATTTCAAAATGAAGCACAATGGTTTCGGCTAAATCATTGATTACCAATACTTCACAAATTTATCGGCATCATAGCTAAGGCTATGAACCTCAAAATTTGCATCGTCTTGATAATCAAGCATCTAACCTCACCTTTTGTGAACATTCTTAAACAACTTCATTATTTTTTAATCAAAAGGCGTGATGAATTTTTCATGACCGCCGAAAAAAATTTTGAACGATTATGGCAAGACCATCATTGAAGCCACCAAAATTGAAAGACGGATTTTACATTGAATTAAGTGGCGGAAGCCATGGACGAGGAATTAAAATCCACCGTGAAACAAAAAAAGAAATTGATCATCTAATGGAGCAATATCAACGAATGAGAGATGTTACTTATCTAGGTGAAATGAAAGAAGGCAAATTCTTGGATGACAAGGGCAAGCCTAGAAAAAAGAAAAAAAGATAAGATTTAAAATTATTTGAAAAAGCCACCGTAATCTATTGATTGCGGTGGTTTTTTCGTTGACTTGATTTCTGGTTTTCTGTTTAAACAGAAAACCAGAAATCAGAAACCAAGCACTAAACCACATCAATGAATCTCTCCCATTTTTTTAAAGATCTAAAAGTCATCGAACTAGCTTCTGTCCTTGCTGGTCCATCGGTCGGAATGTTCTTTGCCGAACTAGGTGCGACTGTTATTAAGATAGAAAATAAAACCACCAATGGAGATGTGACTCGCAAATGGAAAATGCCTTCCGAAGATTCGACAGCGACAGATTCCGCTTATTACCATAGTATCAATTGGGGAAAAGAAATCGTTCAATTGGATTTAAAGGATAAGAAGGATTTTGCTTTATTGACCAACTATTTACAATCCGCTGATTTGGTGATCTCTAATTTTAAAGTGGATTCTGCTAAAAAATTGGGACTAGATTATCCCTCCATTCGATCCATCAATCCATTAATTATTTATTCAAATATTTCTGCCTATGGTGTGGCAGATAATCGTCCTGGATTTGATGTGCTTATGCAAGCGGAAACTGGCTGGTTGTCCATGAATGGCGAGGCTGGTCGTGGTCCGGTAAAACTTCCAGTAGCCTTGATGGATGTGTTAACCGCTCATCAACTTAAAGAAGGAATCCTCATTGCATTACTGCATCGTGAACGAACCGGAAAGGGTAGTGAAGTACAAGCGACACTCTACGATAGTGGCGTAGCTTCTCTAGTCAATCAAGCAAGTAATTGGCTCAATGCTGGACACTTACCAAAACGAATGGGTAGCCAGCATCCGAATATTGCTCCGTACGGCGATGTGTTAATAACTAAAGATGGAAAGGAAATAATCTTATCGACGGGCACAGCATCTCAGTTTGAACGATTGTTAGAAGTACTGAACTTAACGGAATTAAAAACGGATGTTCGTTTTAATAAAAACGCCGCTCGTTTAAGTCATCGTCTTGAATTAATGACCCTACTAAATAAAGCTGCAGGAGAATTAACTGCCGAAGATTTTTTAAATGCTTGCCAGCTACTGGGAGTTCCCGTGGCACCGATTCGAAATCTTCAAAATGTGTTTGATGATCCACGGACGCAGGAGATGTTGTTGGATGGTGTGGATGAAAAAGGCCACGTTGTGCAAGTGGTGCGCAGCGTGGCCTTTAAGGTTGAATCGTTGAAATGTTGAATCGTTGAGGTGTTTGTTTTATCGTAGAGACAGGGTATGTCTTGGACCTTAAGTTTCTATGTGTAGAGTAAGGTTACTCGATGCATCTAAAGGTGTGTTTATTTGGCGAAATATATTAAAGTTATTTAGTTTTCATTCCTTAAACCTACTATTCATAAAAAATTGTTAATCAGTAATCGGTCAAATACTAGGCAATACTACCGTAAGAAAGCAACCATAGACGGTTACGTCCGCATTGCGTAATACGTGACTGATCCACCGATTAACCAATCAACAATTTACTGCTGAAGGCACCATTACATTGTGCACTAGAGACATACTTAATTGAACCTTCCCTGTCTGTACGATGAAACGATTCAATATTCCTCTACGACTTCATTGCCTTGATCCCAGGTAGTTCCTTTCCTTCCAAAAATTCTAGCATCGCACCACCACCGGTAGATACATAACTGACTTGGTCGTTTAGTCCCATCTGGTTGACGGCTGCGACGGAGTCACCGCCACCGACTAGTGAGAAGGCGCCTTTTTTGGTTGCTTTGGCTACGGCCTTGGCAATAGTTTTGGTTCCTTTAGCAAAAGGTTTCATTTCAAAAACACCCATTGGACCGTTCCAAAGAATGGTTTTAGAATTGAGGATCACTTCTGTAAATTCTTTTTGTGCTTTTTCACCAATGTCTAATCCCATCCAACCTTTAGGAATTCGCTTACTGTATTTAACGGCTCTTTTTGCTTTCGGAGAAAAATCATCTGCCGTCATAGAATCTTTCGGTAAGTAAATATTTACTTTTTTCTTTTTGGCTTTGGCCAATAATTTATTAGCTAATTTTAGGCGGTCATCTTCTACCAGAGAATTTCCAATATTACCCCCTTGCGCTTTAAAGAACGTATAAGCCATTCCACCACCGACAATAATATTATCCGCAAGGTCAATTAATTTTTCTAATAATAACATTTTATCAGACACCTTCGCACCACCAACAATGGCCGTAAGTGGTCGTTCAGGATTATTTAATACCTTAGTTGCGTTTGCAATCTCTGCTTCCATTAAAAAACCAAATGCCTTTTTCTTTGGTTTAAAAAATTGAGCAACAGTCGCCGTTGAAGCATGCTTACGATGTGCCGTACCAAAAGCATCGTTTACATACAAGCTTCCGAGCTGGGCCATTTTTTTAGCGAGTGCTTCATCGCCTTTTGATTCTCCCGCATCGAATCGCGTATTCTCTACCACCAATACTTCTCCAGGTTTTAAAGCCTTTGCCATCTCTTTGGCTTGCTTACCAACAGTGACTGGGCAGAACATGACCTTTACGCCTTTTAGCAATTTGGATAATTGCGGAACCACGTGTTGAAGTGTAAATTTTTCAACATTGATACTACCATCTTCGTTTTTCTTTTTCTGTGGTCGTCCGAGATGAGACATGATAACTGCTGCACCACCTTCTTTAAGGATATGTTTGATGGTGGGAAGTGCACGTCGAATCCGAGTATCATCGGTCACTTGAAATTTATCGTTGAGAGGAACATTGAAGTCGACGCGGAGTAATACTTTTTTATCTTTAAAATCCAGATTCATGATGCGTTTTTTTTTGAAGTTGTTTAATAATTCCAAAAGAAGCCGAGAGGTAGATAAAATTTTTCAAATCAAGCCTCTTTTTGAGTTCATAACCGCGCTATGGACGAGAAAAAAGGCGAAGATTTGGAATATTTTATTAGTTCGTAGGCATTTTAGGAGTTCTTAAACAATTTCTTTATTAAAAAAAGAAGATGCAAAGGTAGTTGAAAAAATAAAATTAAGATAGGAAATTGGGTGGTTCTAGAAAAAAAGATTGCTTAACTAAAAAACGCCTTCCCACTATAAGCGGAAAGACGTTTTGCTGAGGGGCCAACCTCAATTTGTCTAAGGATTTTCTAAGACAAAAAATTACAACAGTCTAGTTGAAAGAAAGTTTTTGATTAACAAAACCATTTTCAAATCTTACCTGTGCAACATATAATCCATTCGCCAAGTTATGTCGTGGCATCGTGAATTGTAGATCATTGATATCAGCGTGTGCTTTTACTAAACGACCAGTTAGGTCATAAACGTAGATGCTCTGAATGTTTTCTTTTGCTTCGAAACGAACTTCAACAGAAGCAGGATTAGGCATAACTTTTAGATCAACCTGAGCAGCTTCGATGTTCTTAGTAGAAACAGTAGATAGGTCACAACCTAAGCCTAACGCTAAACAGATTCTAGGAGTAGCGTAAGCAATCATGGTATCTACAACGATTTGTGCTTCAACTGCTTCAGTTGGGCAATCAGAACCCATTACACCATAAGGCTCAGAAACCAAGTGGAAGTTCCAAGGAGCAGATACTGTTGGATCATCAGAAGTGAAAGGGTAGAAGCCAGATACACCACCGCTTGCAGTTTCGGCAGCGATACTTACATCATCGATAAATCCAACATCGAAAACATCATTTAAACCAGCGTCATTAACCAAAGGCATTGTAGTACAAGCCCCAGATACTTCAACAATCGGAAGATCAATCGGAGGAGGTACATCTAATACAGCAGTTTCACAAGGGGCAAAAGGATCCGTTCTTACGTGGAAACCAATGAAAGGAGTATCATCTGCATCAATCCAAGAGTCTTCACCGTTAGCACCACCTGCAGCGATTCCTAATTGGAACTCAGAAGAGTAGTTTACGTGATTTGGGTAACATAGTGTGTCTCCTTCAGGAAGACCAGGATAGCCAGCTGGAGCAATACCAACAGTAGTTGCATCTACGTTACCATTGATTTCTCTAACGACCATAGGAGCACCTCCACTGAAAAACTTATTAACCCAAGTATCTTCCACGACGTCCAAGAAAGAGCTACCATATGCAATATAGCCACCCGTTCCAAAACCCCAAATCGCAACTTTACTAGGATCTATTCCATGAGGATTATTGTCCTCCGCAACTGTTTTCTTAAAATAACGAACGGCGGTTCGAGAGTCTTGAACTCCTCGGAAAGCTGCATTGATTAAGAAAAAGGTACGAACAGTTTGACTAGGATCTCCTGGATTCCAACCGATACGGTAATTCGCTACGGCTACTACGAATCCTTTCTTTGCCAAACGAGTAGCAAAATTGACCATGTCGTTATCCTTTACGGTTCCACCACATCCACCGTTGACCTGTGGAGGTACAAAGTTACCGGTGTGTAGAAGGATAATCAATGGACGTTCTGTTTCGACATCTCCTGTTGGCGTATATACATCAGCATTTAATGGTCGTGGACGTGCTTCAGTATCTCCCTGGAATATTCGAGGAGCAATGGTTGCGTTAATTCCATAAATAACATTTTCTTGAACTGAAACATCCGTAAAAATATCATCTAAATAACGTTCATTCTGACTAAATCCAATCTGGATCGTAAGAATGGATAAAAATAGTAGAAGGGTAAAATTTTTCATAAATTAAAATTTGTGTTAAGAATTGATTTGTTAAAATACGTTTTAGAATAAGTATTCATTAGATTCGATAAATCTAGTAACACCAAACAGAGTTTTATTAAAATAATATTTTATTACTTTTTGACAAAATCATAAGTAGCAGAAATATATCCAAGCCTGCCAATTTCTGGTCCACCATACGTTTGTGAAGCTCGGTTATCTAAAATATTGGAAGCACCAATTTTGAACGTCGTATTTATCTTTTTGAAAGTAACATTCCACTGAACATCTAGCAAAGAGTAGTTGTCAATAAATCCAGTAAATTGTGGTGATCCTTCGAAGAGGAAACCTTGAATCCATTTATAATTCAAACTAAAGCCCGTATTTTCTAGTCGGACAAAGCCTAAATTAAGTGGCAGATTTCTTCCGGAGATACCAAGATTAAATTTATGTTCTGGTGTATTGAATGCTGGAATAATCGGGTCATCATCAAAGGTCTTATTCAACTTGTTCCAAGAATAATTACCATTGAAGCTATAATATTTGGCAAAATAATAATTTAGTCCAATGGCAAACCCTTGGGTAGTTACAGTATTTGCCGAGTTAGCTGCAACCCGGAAAGCTTCGGTATTTATGGCTGTATTAAATGCAGTAAAATCTGACTGAAGTCCAATGTTAAAACCAATAAAATCATCGTAAATACTATAGTAATAACTGGCATCTATATAGAGTGCGTCAAAAAGAGTCGTACGATATCCTATTTCAAAAGTCTTTACTTTTTCAGGTTGCACGGCATCGACGTTAAAGTAAACTAAAGAGTCTAACTCATTTAATGACTCTCTATAGGTTTGGAAAGACTCGATGGTAATTAAACTATCGAAACCATTCAAATTACCCAATAAAGTAGCTCTTCCAACATCGAGGTTAAGGTACTGATCTGAAAGTGTAGGATTTCTGATACCTCCAGAAAAAGAAAATCTAATGAAATTTACTGGATCAGGTGACCAAACAAGAGATAAGGCTGGAGTAACGAGCACATTAAAATTTTCATTTTTATCGGCACGAAAAGTAGCGGCTACCGTCAATTCTCGGCCAAACTTCTTCGTAACACCAGTGTAGATACCAACTTCTCTGTTTTTTATAACGACTCCATTGGTATCGCTAAATACCGTTCCTTCAGATTTTGGAGCGTACATTCTAGCGTTAGCACCAACTCTGATTTCATCGAGAAAATCGGTCTTAAATTTATACTCTCCCGCGACATGATAAAGCGCAGATTCATCGAAGAATCGTGTTCCTCCTTCATTATTCTTTAAGCTGGTAATACTATCAAATGCTTGTTGGAAACGATCTGTACCAGGTACAAAGAAATCGCGGCTATCTGGTAAGGTAGGATTGGCGATATTAGCAAAATCACGAGCTTCTTCGTGAAAACCAGTCAATAGCTCTGGGTTTTCCTGAGGGAAATTAATCGCTGCTTCTCGATCAAAAATCTGCATCCCACCCACTATTATTGCTTCCGGATATCCAGCTTCTAATAATCGTTCGTTTACATTATTTAACCAATATCTTTCATAATCATTGTACCAGTTAGTATTTAACTTTGCAGTTTCTTGTAATCGTAATGCGGTAAAATAAGGATCATAAGAATCTCCTGCGTTCTCGTGAGTAGCGTATGCACGGATAAAGAATTTATCTTTCTTCCGGAACTCAATTCTGTTTTGGAAAAATCTTAAATTACGTAAACTAAATCGATTATCTCCCTGATATACAGTAGTTCCCGTTCCAACACTGGAAGAAAGAATTACTTCAGGAGATTCGTAATCCTTGGAGGGATTGGTCCGGAAATGAACAGAAACATTTCCTTTTATATTTTCTGTATCATAGTCTACCAGATCAATTTCTTCATACCCTTGGCGGTGAACAATGCCCAATCCAGCGGTTCTTTCTGTTAAGTTTGCTTCGTCTGTATAATCCCCTGCACCAGAGTATTCATCTCCATAGGTATTTACTCGATCCCAACCACCTGGATTTCCAGTTGGTGACTCAGTTCCATCTACTGCTTGATTATTATCAGCTACCCAATCATCTGCACGTAACGCAAAAAGATTAAGTTTAAAAGCCATAAATGGTTTACCTTCTTTATTCAAGATATGATCAGCATACCGAATAGCGCCAGATACTAAATTTCTTTCTCCTGCTTTGATGGAAGCTGCCAATCCTCTTTGAAAGAACGGATTCTTTGTTTCCATGGCAATTACCCCGTTAAAGGCATTGGGACCATAATAAGCAGAAGCAGCTCCTTGAATTAGATCTACCTTTAAAACGTCTAATTCAGAAGATCCTAAAAAGTTTCCTAAAGAGAAGTTTAATCCTGGTGCTTGGTTATCTACTCCGTCAATAGTCTGTAACGAACGTACTGGAGAGGTAGAATTAAATCCTCTGGTATTAATTACTTTAAATCCTAGACTGGCTGCGGTCAAATCGACTCCCTTAAGAGAACCAAGCCCGTCGTAGAAATTTTCGGCAGGTGTTTCTTTGATGGCCAACAAGTCCATACTTTCAACGGTAAGTGGAGCGGCTTTTTGTTTGTCAGATACTCTTTGCCCCTTAACCACGACCTCTGTAGTCGTAATGGCTCCTTCTCCTAATTTAAAATCTAGGCTTTGATCAGCACTTGCTACGACGATTTCTTTGTCTTCATAACCAATATAGGAAAGTACAAGGGTAACTGGATAAGTAGCATCATTTGCTTGAAAAGTAAATGATCCATCCCAGTCTGTTACGGTACCAGTGGTGGTTCCTTTGATGATTACGTTGGCGCCGATGAGTTCTTCTCCGGTGCTTTCATCCTTCAAGGTTCCTTTGAAGGAGATTTGTGCGGATAATCCACTAATCATTAAGCAAAAAATGAGGGTGGGGAGTATCTTTTTTAGCATAAAAAGTAATTTAGTTTATTAGGTTAAAAGGGAGTGAAAATCCTTGAAAGTCACAAAATGAATTCATTTTTTAACATTCTAAGGGCTTCTAAAGAACGTAAAAGCTAGTCAATTCGCTGTGAATTAGGGTATTAAGCGCTTATCTAAATAGGTTTTGCAGTAGCGCAGTTTAACTATTTTGGTTTTAAGGGGAGTTGTAACTTGTTGATAGTTAGTTAGTTACTGTAATGTTACTTAGTTTTAGTGAAATTTCGCTAATTTATTGGTAAATTTAATAAAATAGATGGGTTTTATAGGGTTTTTATTAAAAAAAAACATCAAATGTTTGGTAAGTAGAAGACCAAATTAGGTTAAGGAAAATTCGGGACTAGCCTATGAAAATTCGGTTAAAATTTTAGTTAGAGATTTAAATAGATTGTGTAATAGATTCATTATTCAGAAAGCAAAACCGATTGAGTGGTTGGGTTTTTAAGATTTACTTGAATGTTTTCATTTAGAGTAGTGGCAAGGGAAAGGCCTACATAGTCGACTTTGATGGGAAATGATTTATGTTTTCGATCGACGAGAACGGCCACTTCCAATTTTTTAGGCATTACCCGCATCAGGGGTTCAAAGGCGTAAAAAATCGTTCGGCCAGTATTGGCTACATCGTCCACAATGATGACGACGTTATTCTTAATTTCAGAAGGAGAAAGGTTGATCGTGATTGGAGTAGAAAGTGGATCCGCTGGGCTTAATTCAATGTTAGCTCGGATGATTTTGATACTAGATTTTTTAGCAATAGCGGTTTCTAATAAATCCGCAAAACGAGTTCCGTTATTATTGATTCCAGCCAGAATAATTCTAGATTCACTATAATTGTTTTCTAGAATTTCTATCGCCAAACGGTTGATTTTTTGGCTAATTTTATGTGCGTCAAGTATTTTCATAAGT
>CALGJS010000406.1 GCA_937927835.1 uncultured Saprospiraceae bacterium
GAAGGAATTAATTTACCTAAAACCTTAAATACTGTACAGAAGGCGATGGCTGAAAACTATGCCACGCAATGTGGTTTTTGTACACCAGGTTTTGTGGTTTCGATGACGGGTTTTGCTTTAAAACCAGATAGTGCTTCGCCTCAAGATTATCATACTTGTAATGATGCCATTAGTGGTAATATCTGCCGATGTACCGGATATAAGTCTATCGAGAAAGCTGGTCTTTCTATTGAGAAAAAACTTTCTGAAAAATCGGAAACCAAACAAATTTCTTGGTTGATAAAAGAAGGATTTATTCCTAATTATTTTGAAACCATTCCTGCCAAATTAAAGGACTTAGTGAAGTCAATCTCAACTTCTCAAACAGAAATAAAATCGAATGGCCCAAAAGTAGCCAATGGGACAGACATTTATGTTCGGCATGCAGATAAACTTAGAGACAAAGAGGTTCGCTTATTGGTTCATGATAAAACCCTTTCTGGTATTTCTTTTTTTGATGGAGTTTGTACTTTAGGTGCCAATACTACGGCTACCGAAATTCAAGAAAACGAACGTCTTGGATCGCACTTTCCGAGGCTTAAACATTTTCTAAAATTAATATCTTCTGAGCCTATCAGAAATATGGGAACCTTGGGCGGTAACTTCGTGAATGCTTCTCCAATTGGCGATATGTCGATTTTCTTTTTAGCGTTAAATTCTACTTTGACTATTCAAAAAGAAGATGGAAGCGAACGAAAAATTCCATTTCAATCTTTTCACCAAAATTATAAAGTCTACGATTTAAAAGAAAATGAAGTTTTAAAAAATATCTCTTTTAAACTTCCAGTTAAAAATGATTTTTTCAATTTTGAGAAAGTTTGTAAACGGACGCATTTGGATATTGCCAGTGTAAATTCAGCTGGAAGAATTTCAGTAGAAAATGATAAAATAATAGATGCGCATTTCTCTTTAGGAGGGGTAGCGGCTATTCCGAAATACTTATTTAAAACCAATGAATTTTTAATTGGAAAAGAAATTTCTAAAAAGACCATAAACGAAGCCATCGAAATTTTACAATCTGAAATTTCTCCGATCAGTGATGTTAGAGGAAGTTCTGAATATAAACGATTGTTAGCTCAGCAATTATTTCTGGCGCATTTTGTCGAGTTGTTTCCCGGTAAGAATTAGAATTAGAATGGGAATTAGAATTAGAATGTGAATGGGAATTAGAATGGGAATTAGAATGGGAATGGGAATTAGAATGGGAATGGGAATTAGAATTAGAATGTGAATGTGAAAATTAGAATTAGAATGTGAATTAGAATGTGAATTAGAATGTGAATTAGAATTAGAATGGGAATGGGAATGGGGGGAATGATTTTCTTTTGTTTTTGAAAGTTTTTGACTCTCGAATTTGGTTCGGAAAAGGTTTGTGGCCATTAAAAAATACGTATGAAAAATATAGATAGTTTTACCCATGTTCGAGGAGAGTCATTATTTGTTAATGATTTGATCTTACGTCATGATGCCTTGTTCGGTTTGTGTTTTGATTCTCCAAAGGCGCATGGGAAAATAAAGTCGGTTGATTATTCTGTAGCAGAAGCGGTGGAAGGAGTGGTAAAAATTTTTACTTATAAAGATGTTTTAGGGGAGAATCAGATTGGTGGTATTATTCAAGACGAACCATTATGGGCGGAGGATGAAGTTCATTTTTGGGGACAACCTATCGCTTTTATTGTCGCGGAATCTGATGCTATTGCTAAAAAAGCAAGATCCTTAATCAGTATTGAGATCGAAGATCTACCGGTCATAACAACGGCTAAACAAGCAAAAGAAAAAGGGAGTTTTATCAATGCTCCTCGTTCCTTTAATCTTGGAGATACCAAAGCTGCTTTTGAAGATTGTGATTATGTTTTTTCTGGAGAAACCTTTTCTAACGGACAAGAACATTTGTATTTAGAAACACAAGGCTGTTATGCGGTTCCATTAGAAAATGGAAATATAAAATTGACTTCGTCTACTCAAGGACCGACGCAAGTTCAAAAAACGGCCGCGCGAGTACTCGGTGTTCCGATGCATAAAATCGAAGTTGATGTGATACGCTTAGGTGGTGGTTTTGGAGGGAAAGAAGATCAGGCGACTCCATGGGCGGTGATGACTGCCGTGGCTGTACAGCACCTTAATCGTCCTGTAAAATATATGTTGAATCGTCACGACGATATGCGGATGACTGGAAAGAGACATCCATATTCTTCTTTTTATAAAATAGGGTTGACCAAAGATTTAAAGATCAAAGCCTTTGAAGCAGAGTTTCTTCAAAATGCAGGAGCGGCTGCTGATCTTTCTCCCGCAATTGCGGAGCGTACTTTGTTTCATGCCACCAACAGTTATTTTGTGCCAAATGTAAGTACTACTGTATTGAGCTGTAAAACAAATCTACCTCCCAATACGGCCTTCCGTGGTTTTGGTGGGCCGCAAGGTATGTTTGTCATAGAAAGTGCGATAGCTGAAGCGGCTGAGAAGATGGGCGTAAATCGAAGATCGATTCAAGAGGCGAATCTATTAGATGAAGATGATGCGTTTTCTTATGGACAAATTGCGAAGCAAGCCGAAGCTAGAAGTTCTTGGTTTTCTGCCAAAGAGAAATTTGAATTAGAGACCTTAGAAGCGGCGGTCAAAATTTTTAATGAAAAAAATAAATGGAAGAAACAAGGGATTGCTTTGATGCCAATTTGTTTTGGAATTTCATTTACGAATACACCAATGAATCATGCGCGCGCATTGATTCATATTTATCAAGATGGAAGTGTGGGCGTCTCGACCGGAGCGGTAGAAATGGGACAAAGCGTAAATACTAAAATGCTGCAAGTGGCACAATCCATTTTGGGAATTTCGGCGGATAAATTAAAAATCGAAACCACCAATACCACTCGGGTAGCGAATACGTCTCCGTCTGCAGCTAGCTCGACGGCAGACTTAAATGGTAAAGCGGTTGAGATGGCTTGTAATGCTTTGATTGGAAGATTGAGTACGGTGGCGGCTAAAGAATTTTTGGTTTTAGAAAAAGAAATCTCTTTCCAAGAAGATATGGTTTTTGTCAATGGTAAAAAATCTGACCTTACTTGGGAAGATTTGGTTATGAAAGCCATGTTACAAAGAGTGGCCTTATCTGAAAATGCACATTACGCCACACCGATTATTAATTTTGATAAAACGAAAGAAAAAGGACATCCTTTTGCTTACCATGTTTATGGGACTGCGATCACCACGGTAACGGTGGATTGTCTTCGTGGTATTTATGAAATTGATTGGGTAAAGATCGTTCACGATTTTGGAAAGTCAATGAACATGGGAATTGATCTCGGACAGGTGGAAGGTGCTTTGGCTCAAGGAATCGGATGGATGACCCTAGAAGAAATTGCTTATAATGAGGAAGGTCGCCTACTTTCTAATGCGTTGTCTACTTATAAAGTTCCTGATATTTTTTCTGCTCCAAAAACGATCGAAACGATTCCTTTAGAAACGGAAGGAAGTGAATTGGCTATCAAAAAATCGAAAGCAGTAGGAGAGCCGCCACTCATGTATGGGATAGGAACTTATTTTGCGATTCAAGAGGCTGTGAAAGCTTTTAATCCTAATTATGAATTGAAATTTCATGCTCCTTTTACGCCGGAGAAGGTTTTGATGGGGTTGTATGAAGGGAGTTAGAATTGGAATTAGAATTAGAATTAGAATTAGAATTAGAATTAGAATTAGAATTAGAATGGGAATTGGAATTAGAATGGGAATGGGAATGGGAATATCAAGAGGAAATTCAAGTGCAAGGGCAAAATGGATTTAGGAGATAGGTTGAACCTTTGATGGAAATTTGAACAATCGATCGCAATTTAATATAGTAAGAAAAAAGTTTAAGATCAAAAGTAAGAAAATGCAAAATCTTTAGGGATAGCCAAATTTGAATTTGCGCTTGCGCTTGCACTTGCATTTGCACTTGATTCTGAGTTTGAAGTTGATTTTTAAAAATAAAATAAGCTGAAATACACGAAGCAAAATATCATAAAGGGGGCGATTATCTACTGTTTGGGAGATACGATTGCGGCGGTGTTGGTGGATGAATATTCTATTTATCGGGTGTTGGGGATGATGTTTGTGGGAGCGGTGATTTATAGTTTTGAGATACCGAATTATTTTGCTTGGATTGATAGAAGGACGGTTGATTTTTCTGGGGTGAAAAAAATGCTTGTGAAAACTGGATTGGCTATTGCCTATTTTAATCCTTTTTGGATATTTCGACATATCTTTTTTATAAAATTATTCTCTGGAAATTTTGCACAGATTAATGCTAGTTTATTTGTGATTGCGTTGTATTCATTTGCTGTAAATATTCCGATTTCTTTCGTTGCTAATTATATTATTCAGAATAAGATAAAATTGAATTGGAGATTTATGGCGAGTGCTGTATTTTCAGGTTTAATGGCTATTTATTATGCATTTAGTGAAACGCTATTTCAATGATTTTTTGGGAGCATATTTTAGGGAAATTAAAAGACAAGCAGCAAGTCTATGTCTTGACGGTGATTGAAAATTTTGGAAGTTCTCCGGGACGGAAGGGTTTTAAAATGATGGTGGCGGAAGATCAATTTATTTATGGATCTGTGGGTGGAGGTGTGATGGAATTTTCCTTGGTGGAAGAAGCGCAAAGTTTGTTATCAAATCCTAATTCTCCTAGTTTTATAAAAAAACAAATTCACAAAGGAAATATCAAAGATGGTTCTGGAATGATCTGTTCCGGTGAACAAACGGTTGCTTTTTCTAATTTGAATGCTAGACATATTCCAATTGTCGAGGAAATTATTTCTACCTTGAAAAATGGAAAAAGAGGAACCCTAAGTCTAGGCCCATCTGAATTTAGTTTCTCAAATCAAGATCTCTCAAAACAATTTGACTATCAAATTAATTCAACAAAAAATTGGTTTTTTAAAGAAGAACTTGGGTTTAAAGAAATGCTTTATATTGTAGGTGGAGGTCACGTTGGCGTAGCGGTTTCAAAGTTGTTTCGTGATCTAGGTTTTTACGTTACCGTTTTTGACAATCGAGAAAATTTAAACACTTTAGAAAATAATATTTTTGCCCACCAAAAGAAAGTTATAGACTACCATAAAATAGCAGACCATATTCCATCCAACCAGAATTGCTATATTACTATCATGACCAATAAATATACGGATGATAAATTAGTCGTTAGTAAATTAATCAATGAGCCTTATTTTTTTATCGGTGTTTTAGGAAGTAAAGCAAAGCTGAAAACACTCCGGAAAGAATTACTTAAAGAAGAATTTTCTGGGGAAGTGCTTGATAAACTTTATGCACCGATTGGACTGTCAATAAAAAGCGAAACACCGGAGGAGATCGCGGTGAGTATAGCGGCGGAGATTATTCAGGTGAAGAATGGGAGTAGAAAATAGGATGCGATCACCTACGGGATCGGGTGTTGCGAGCGTATTGATTTTATAGATATTTCATCTCTACGAGATCAGACTATAATGGAAATTATGCAACTCAAATTATTCAATTAAAAATGTCTACTAATCCCAAGATCCAACCGAACTAAATTTCTTTTTTGTCGAATTGGCTGACTATCAGCAAGAACATTATTAGGATTCCATTCAAAACTAGGTCTAGCATAAACAGAAAAACCTGATCGTGTTGGAATCAATATCTTGCAACCCAATCGAACGCTCGCTCCAATGTTCTTCCTAAAATAGGTAGATAATTCTTCTGTTCTATCAAATGAATTTTTAATATGGCCTCCTGATTTTTGAAGAATATTAAATACCAATCCAGCTTCTGGCATTAGTCTTAATTTCTTGTATTCAAATAGATAACTGACTCGAATCGGGACATTCAATAAGCGATGATGATTAAAGTAAGTAGAGTCGTTTACTTCAATTAAATATCCATCTCTTCCAATATAAAAATCTGGTAATTGTCTTCGATCTAAATCATCCAAATTGGTAATGGTGCGATTTTCAACCAACATTTTTTCGGAATGAACAATTAGTTCAAATCCAGTTCCTATCGACCATTTCTCATTAATGGTTCTATCAATCTCCATTCCGAACACGAATGATCCTAGCACGGATTCTGAACTGTTTCGAAGATCAAGTGTGATTGGTCTAAATTCTCGGTCCTTCAATTTAAGTGTCTTAAATTGATAACCAACTCCACCAAAAAATGACAAAGCAAATTTTGGTTTTTTCAATGGGGTAATAAAAGGTGGTGCTTTTAAATCCTTTTTAACTGAAACAGAAAGCAAAGGAAGTTTTTCTAACAGGGTAGAAGTAGTTGTTTTTTGCTCTTTTTTCTGATCGACTGTAATAACTTCCTTTTCCCTTTTATTCGTGTGAGGGATTGATGGTATTTCTAACGTCGTTTGATTAACCATCGGAATATCATCTATGAATTTTTTTGTTTCAATCTTTCTAAAACTGACCTTTTCTCTATTAGCATTTTTCGTGCTATTAGAGGGACTATTATTTGAAATTGATGTTTTGGTGTTTATCTGATTATTGGTATTTAATTTTTTTGAAACCTCTTTTTTAGTTTTGGAAGGTGTTAATGGTTTCTCTATTTTTTCAGTGGAAGAAGATTCAGTTAAAGTTGGTTTTGCTTTCTCTATTTGGGTATTCGCAATTTCTGCTGCTACCAAAGGTAGGCGT
>CALGJS010000407.1 GCA_937927835.1 uncultured Saprospiraceae bacterium
AGGAAGTCAGTAGGCAGCTGAGCAAAGAAACAAAATTTTCTAACTGCATTTTGTCTTAATTTTTTCTATTTAACACTGTCTTGCTACCCCTTCCCCCAATCTGTCAGCCCAATAAACCGATAAAAATCCGTCACCAACAACATCGACTCCGTTTGATAGAGTGGAGGAGCATTCACCGATTTTTGATGGAGTGAAATCAGTTCCTCATCTTTATGAAGAAAAGTCGTTAAAGTTTTAGTAATCTTAAAAAAACGTTCCATCTCAAAAGGCTCAGGCACTTTGGTGCTACCGATTTTTTTCATCATACTAGCAAATTCCGGATAAAAATAAACCGCGTATTGAGCAGGATATCGAAAACCGAGATACATGGAGATCATATGGTTTTCTAAATGAAAATGATTGTTCTCAATACTGGTAGGATGATCTTCTTTGTAATCTTGTAGCATCACTTCGCAACCAAATTGAAATTTCGAGATCCGATTTTCAATCGCTTTTGTTTCATCAAATAATGCTCGAAACATAGACCGAACAAAGTCTGAATTCTGGTTGATAAACTCTAGCATTCTCTTTTTAGGTTTAAAATTATCACCTGTCCACCATCGACGCGTATGTGAATTTTGTAGACTTAGGTCATACATTTTTCCAAAATCTGCCGCCTCGATATCCCAATTATCTTGAAAGGTTTTCTGTGATTCCCATGAAAACAATTCCCGTTGATCCGGTGTTTTTTTTAGAAAATCCTTATAAACCGTAATGGCTTCTTGTATTTTTTTGAGTTGCATAGTATTGGCTGATTTAGAAGGCAAAGATATTTTAATCTCTACAAAAGAACTTCTTTTTCTATCATAATAAAACCATTGAATCTAGAATCGAGCAATTATGGAACCTCTTTCAGCTTTTGTTCGTAATATTTATTGATAATTTCGAACATTGAGTAGAAAAATCTGTTACAAATAAGGAGGATGTATTTATCCTACATTAATAAACATTTTAATAATATATCAACATGGGATTTTTAGATAATTTACGAAATTCACAAAAGAACAATTTACATTCAGATTGGAAAACTTTGGATAGTGAAGCACAGTTAGATAAAATTATCAAGGGGTCGCACGAAAAGCCTGTGATGCTTTTTAAGCATAGCACGACTTGTGGGATCAGTGCAGGAGCCAAGGATCGCTTAGAATCTAACTGGGATATTGATCCAGAAAAAATGGATTTCTATTATTTAGATTTGCTTAATTTCCGTTCTGTTTCTAATTTGATTGCAGAAAAGTTAAATGTTATCCATCAATCACCACAAGTGATTTTGATTAAAGATGGAAAAGCAATTTATGATACTTCTCATCATGCGATCAGCGCTGAAGCAGTCAGTAGTGCCTTAAAATCGGTCTAATTCAAGCTAAAAAATAACTTGGTGAGGTCAATAATCATCTTTTTCGAACATTCTAGTCACTTTCGTGGTAACTAGAATGTTTTTGTTTGTATCTTTGTTGACAATTTATTTAGAAGTTTCTTATCTTTAAGCATTCGAACTCGAACATCTCCACAGTCCCTAAACGCATTTTATTTTCTTGTTGACGATATCATTGAAATATCGCAAGGCTTTTTTTGTTAATTTCTAACTAATCAAAAAGCATTAGGCACGTTCTAATGTCAACTAGTATAATCATGAGAATAATACAAGTGTTTATTTTATGCTTTCTATGTAGTATGGTGGCTACTGCTCAAAATTTTATTCCTTTACGAATAGATAGTTCTTACTCCTTTTTTAGATCATTGGATTTTGTGGGTAATCCCATTGAAGTAGTTTCCTTTGCTGGGTATTCCTATAATTCGGAGAATGAATTATTAGAAATTCGTAGAGAGAATGAACGATCTAGTTTTACCTATCCGAATTTGCAGGAAGTTGAATTAATAGAAGTTTTTTCCAATGGAGTTTGGGAGAATGATAAGCGAATTATAACATCCTTTGACAGCGATCAACCTGTGCAGTTGCTTACCGAAAATTATATTAATGGTTTTTGGGTAAATGATCAGTTGGTCACCATGGACTATACGAATGATGATCAATTACAAAATCAGATTACACAAATTTGGGTAGGCAATATTTGGTCGAATCAGGAAAAGGTGGAGAATATTTATGATGCTTCAGGTAATCGAATTTTACAATCTTACTTTAATGCCCACCAAAATGGGGATTTTATCTTTACTTTCGGGGATAGAGTTCAATATAATAATAACAACCAGCCTGTAGAGATTATTGGTCTAACAGGAAGTGATGGAACTGCTTTCTTTTCTGATAAAATGACCATTTCTTATAATGATGATCAAGCGCAAGATACCGTTGTCTTTTGCCTTTATACTTTTCCAGACACCACTAATTGCCAAAATTTATCTCGATCAATTTTTACGTACGACGCTCAAGAGAATCGAATTATTCGAAATATTGATTCTTGGAATAATAATGAGTGGTTGAATACAGGAAGAGTGGAAGAGTATGTTGGAAGAGGTATCTATAGCGGTTTACCAGATTCTATTTTAACTTATGATTATAGTTTACCAACTACTGACCAAATAATTACTAGACAGTATTTTAATTATATAGATTTGAGTGAAGAGGAAGTACGCTACGAAGAATCTTTATTTTTATACCAATTTGATATTGGGCAATTTGTCTTAGAAAAATATCGAGAAGAATATTATCTAAAAGGAGAGGTCGTTTCTGCGGATTATTTTACGGAAGTCGATCAGCCTGTCCTTTTTCCAAATCCGATAAGCAGTAATGAATTGCTAACTATTAAAAACCTAAATGTTGAATCTACAAATTTAAAAGTCTCTATATTTGATTTAATGGGGAAATTAATTAGCCAAGAAAAATTAGATATGGATTTTCAATTTACAGGACCGAATACACCAGGTATTTATTTTATTAAAATTCAAAACGAAAATCAGGTAACCTTTGTTGAAAAACTAATTGTCAAATAGGTAGTCTATGAACCCCTATTTTTTAGTTTCCCTCTATTTATAAAAATCAAAGGGGACACTCCGCACTGCGTACCGTTGGACTTTCTATCAAAAATATATTTCTTTTTAAAAAGTAAAACAGAGCTAGTTAAATATAGAAAATACCGCTTTTACGACAGAAGGAAAAATTGCATTTTCATTATCCATTATCCATTATTCATTATCCTACATAATTTCTCCACCACAACTAGAGCCTGCACCAGCCGTACAACCATAACAATGTTGGTTTAATACAATATTCCTTTCTTGTAGTTTATTAGCGTCGAAAGTATCCAAATGTGTGGATTCCGGAACGGAGACTTTCAGATCCAACATTTGATTAAAATCACAATCATATAAATATCCATCCCAACTCACAGAAATCGTATTTCTACACATTAGTCCCATGACCGTGGCAGGATTGAAAGCCTCAATTAAAGCCTGCATATAATCTTTGTAATTATCACTTTCAATCAAATATTCTAAAAATCGAGCAATGGGTAAATTGGTGATTGCAAATAAATTATTGAAAACAATATCGTATTTACGACTCAATTGGCGTTTAAATTCCGCTTGTAAATTTTCTTGGTTATCCGGCAAAAACGCGCCAGATGGATTATAGACTAAATGCAATTCTAAACCGGTTCCTTCTTTTCCATAACCCACTGCATTAAGCATCTGTAGTGCTTTAATGGAATCTTCAAAAACACCATCACCACGTTGACTATCGGTTCTCTTTTTAGAAAAATATGGTAGAGAAGAAACGATTTGTACCTTATGCTTGGCTAAAAATTCCGGCATATCGTGGTACTTTTTATTGGCCATAATAATGGTCAAGTTACAACGATCAATTACCTGTTTTCCTAACTTTGTACATTCTTCTACAAACCAACGGAAGTGTGGATTCATCTCCGGTGCTCCTCCCGTAATATCTACGGTCGTGATAGAAGGAGTAGCTCCAATGATTTCTAAGCATCGCTCTAACGTAGCGCGATCCATATTTTCTTCTTTTCGATCTGGTCCTGCATCGACATGACAATGCGAACAAGTCTGGTTACAAAGTTTACCAATGTTAAGTTGGAAAATCTGAATACCAGTAGACTTTAATGGCCGATGACCTAAGTCTGCTATCTTACCCGCAAAACTAGGAAATTGCTCTTCCATTAACTGTCGACCATTTAGGACTTCTAGTTGGAAAAAGCTATCCGATAAATTATCCTCTCTCGCTTTTAGCGACTTCGACTTTTGCTTAACTCCCATTTTAAATATTATATTTTGTTACCTGTTTTTTAAAATTATAATTATCTATACTCGACCGCGTAGCGTGTCGCATAAATTCGAACATTTGCATAACCTGTCTTGCATTATAGCGAGATCAAAAAATGCCATCCCATCCGCTTTAGTTCGCTTCGCTCATGAATCTCCTTCGTCGATTTCTGCCGGTAGGCAGGGTGCCTTCACTTGGCGTATTGTCATACGCCACCCTTCGGGATCGTTCAGTTACATACTTAACTTATCAACATGCTTCATCATCTGCGTGCTATAGACGAGCGTAGTACCTGCCCGAATAGCTGCTGCTACATGGACTGCTTCCATCATTTGCTCCTCATCGGCTCCTTTGACCAAACAAGTACTAGAATAGGCGTCGATACAATAAGGACATTGGAGCGCGTGCGCTACACCAAGTGCGATCAGTGCTTTTTCTCTTTCTGTTAAAGCACCTTCTTTGAAAACTTCACCGTAATAGTCAAAAAATTTCTTACCCATCGCTTCCTGATAATCCGTGATATTACCGAATTTTTTTAGGTCTTCGGGATCGAAATATGTATCCTTGCTCATAAGCTGAATGTTAAAGTGTTTATTGTTATATCAAACAAATTTTTAGGTAAATGTTCAATGAAAAAAGCGGAAGTACCGACTTTTGTCCGAGCCCTTACTAGAAGGGGGATTTAATCAATTAATGAAAGAACTTACAAAAGTACACAATCATTGTGTAGATAAAAGTCCTGATTACTACAAATTATATATTTAGACATGGGCATAGCTGAGGATTAGAATATTGGGTAAAGTAAGGATAATTTAGTTACTTTTGAATTCTTATGAGTAATAATCTTAACCTGTTTTTAGTAGTAATTCTTCTTTGTACCATCATTTCTTGTCAATCAAGCGAAGGGGATGTTTATCGTGCACCTGCTATTACTGAAGCAGGCGCTATCAATGCGGTAATAGAGATTCCGGCGGGGACCAACCAAAAGATCGAGTTTAACACCGAAACTAAGCGATTTGAGTCGGATCAAAAGGATGGAAAAGATCGAGTAATCGACTTTTTACCTTATCCAGCCAATTATGGATTTATTCCTTCCACTAAGATGGATCAAGAGCAGGGTGGAGATGGAGATGCGCTAGATGTATTGGTGATTGCTGCTGCACAGCCAACGGGGACTTTGATGGCCATCCGTCCAATTGGTGTACTTAATTTGATTGATGATGGAGAAATTGATACTAAAATCATCGCCATTCCAGTAGATACTAGTTTACAGATCATTCAGGTCGAAGGATTTGAAGACTTTTTGATTAAATACAACGCTGGAATGCGTATCATTGAAACTTGGTTCTTGAATTATAAAGGACTAGGTCGAACCAAGCTAGTAGGCTGGGAAAATGAACAACACGCACTGATGCAAATAAAGAAATGGAAAGTGGGCGAAATGGTAGAGCAGTAGAGAATTTTTTTTTAAGCTTTATTATCTACTGATTTTCACAACTTTCTGCCTTTCTGAGTAGTTAAAAGGAAGGTGGAATCAAAGTTTTACTATTCTGATACAATGACCGTCATTAGTGAATTTATAAGTTTGGGTGAAGATACCGAAGTAGCGTTGTATCGAAAGATGGAGGTAGTTCCAAAGGTTTGGGATCAGCTTGCGCCAAAGTCTAATATTTTCTTGCAAAGAACTTATTTAACGGTACTAGAAAATTTCCCTCCTCGGGAAATGGAGTTTGCTTATCTGGTATTTTATCAAAATAAAAAGCCCGCAGGTATTGCCATTGCACAAATTCAATTATTTCGTGCGAACCAAAATATTCAAGAAGAAAAAGAAGAGACAGGTTTATTGGGGCGAATTGGATCTTTTGTTAAGGATAAAGTAGCGGAAAAAATCAGTTTTTATACCTTAGTCTGTGGTAACCTATTGCTTACTGGTGAACATGGTTTTTATTTTTCACCGCATCTGAAAATTCCCAATCAAGTAGATCTTTTATACAACGGACTCAACGGCGTTTTACCTAAACTAAGTCAGCAAGGAATCGAAGTAAGTGCGATTTTAATTAAAGAAATTGCAGAAGAAAATAAAGAAGCCATCGGACCATCTTTATGTAACCATTATCAGGAGTTTACGATGCAGCCCAATATGGTTTTTGAATTAGATCCAAACTGGCGAACTTTCCAGGATTATGTAGATCGTATTTCTTCTAAATATAGAGTTCGGATGAAAAGGGCGTTTAAAAAAGCCGCTTCGATTAGAAAAGAACCAATGGATCTGGATGCGATGATCGCAAATAAAAAGCGGATCTATGAGATGTATTTAGGAGTAGCGAATAATTCGGATTTTAACTCGGCGGAATTGCATGAAGATTATTTTTTAGAATTAAAAAGAGCCTTTCCAAAAGGATTTCAATTAACAGGCTATTTTATTGAAGAGGAACTAATCGGTTATTATACAACGATTAAAAACTGCGAAGAACTAGAAGCGCATTTCTTGGGTTTTGATTATGAAAAAAATAGAATTTATCAAACCTATCTAAACATCCTTTTTGATATCACCCGAGATGGAATTGTAGCAAACGTCAAAAAAATTGTCTTCGCTCGTACTGCCTTAGAAATTAAAAGTTCCATAGGTGCAGAGCCTGAAGAAATGTATTTTTATGCTCGCCATCGTTCTAAATTTTCTAACCGCCTCCTCCAATCTATGGTTGAATTCCTTCAGCCCAAATCTCCTGAATGGATTCAACGTAGCCCTTTCAAAAAATAATGCTTAAGGTTAAGATGCTTAATGCGAATCTGTAGTTAAATTTCTAAATAACGATGAAAAATGGCCTTGGAAGATGTTTTTGCTTCTTGCCCCCTTCTATCGTATCGATAGAAGGGAGCAAGAAGCAAATAGCGAGCAGCAAGAAGCAATTATATTTCAATTGAAAGAAGATATTTCTTGTATTTATATATTTTCTTCAACCTCTGATTAACATTCTCAGAAAAAAAATATTTTCTTTTTAAGAAAAATTTTACCTTTAGATATTTAAGAAAACGCAGGTCTCTCAATTCAAACGCTCAACCAAATATTGAGCAAAAAAATTATAACATGACTCTCAAAGAAGTACTCAAAGAACTTGAATCGTACGGCGATGAACGTACCAAAAACACCCTTTTAAAACATGGTGCTAAAGAACCTTTTTTTGGTGTTAAAGTGGCGGATCTTAAAAAGATTCTAAAGAAAACCAAAAAGAATCAAGAACTCTCATTAGAACTTTACGATACTGGAAACTCTGATGCCATGTATCTTGCGGGCTTAATGGCGGATGAAAAAAAAGTTACTAAAAAACAGCTCAACGATTGGGTCGATAAAGCCTACTGGTATTACCTAAGTGAATTTGCAGTGCCGTGGGTCGCGGCAGAGACCGATCATGGGTTTGACCTAGGACTCAAATGGATTAAATCCAAAAAAGTGCATATCGCTGCGGCTGGTTGGGCAACACTAGCCAACTATGCCTCCGTTCAGCCAGACGAAAAATTAGATATCAAAACTTATGAAAAATTACTAAATCAAGTTGAAAAAGAAATTCACAACCAACCTCCAAATCGAGTTCGATATGTCATGAACGGTTTTGTAATCGCTGTCGGTAGTTATATCAAAGCACTCACAAAAAAATCACAAGCCGTCGCCAATAAAATTGGTAAAGTCTCCGTAGAAATGGGTGGAACCTCTTGTAAAGTACCGTTGGCTTCAGACTATATTCAAAAGATCGTAGATAAAGACCGAGTAGGTAAAAAACGTAAAGCCGCTAGATGCTAAGGCAAAACTAAATTGATCATCCTACTCAATCAAACGACCTGCCTACTACTCGAGTAGACAGGTCGTTTTGATTTTTTCAAATGCAAATGCAAATGCAAATGCAAAATCAAAATCAAACTTCCCTCAATTCGAAAACACATAGCTTTTAACCAGACCAAAAGATTTATACGATTGAAGTGTCTCTGCTTCTTAGCGTGAAAAAACACGATTAAAGATATACACGAAAGAAGAACATTATTGATTTTTCATTATCTTCAACGATTCAACGATTCAAGGATTCAAGGATTCAAGGATTCAAGGATTCAACGATTCAACGATTCAACGATTCAACGATTTAACAATTTAACAATTCAACAATTCAACACCCCTATGATCCACCCCGACCACCTCATCCTCACCACCACCGACCTAACCTCCGGAATGGACTACGTAGAAAACCTTTTCGGCGTTCGCCCCGTTTTTGCCGGACAACACCTCGGATTAGGAACCCATAACGCCTTACTAAGTTTAGGCAGTCGAACCTACTTTGAAGTAATTGCACCAGATCCAAAACAAGATATTGACAAAAATAAACTATGGATAAATATTGCAGATGATCCGACACCACGACTTTCCCGTTGGGTAGCTCAAACAAATCAACTTACGACCATCGCCAAAATAGGAAAAGAACAAAATATA
>CALGJS010000408.1 GCA_937927835.1 uncultured Saprospiraceae bacterium
TGCTTTCCCAAGTCTAGAAATTGATTTTTCAGCATCAAAATATCAAGGGACCACACAAGATAGTTTTAGTTTTCAAATTGATAATGAAAATATTATTAGCACAGAATGGAATTTTGGAGATGGAAATACTACTGAAAACATTCAGCCAATGCATCAATACAAAACAGAAGGTATTTATACGGTAGAACTACGTGCAACGGATCAAAATGGGTGTCAAGATACGATGATACAAATGGATATGATTCTAATAAAAAATAACACGATTGATTCGACTAATTTAAATCAACCCGCAAATAATACACCTCAAGATATATTTATTCCTACTGCATTTACGCCGAATGGTGATGGAGAAAACGACCAACTCTACGTTCGAGGTCAAAATATCCAAGATTTAAATTTGATGATTTTCAATCAATGGGGAGAGATGATTTTTCAATCTTTTTCACAGACTTTCGGTTGGGATGGAACGGTTAATGGTAAAAATGCACAGATCGGAAATTATGTTTTTCTTCTTGAATATGTCGATCAGAATGGATTGCAAAAAAAATATTCAGGACATGTAACCCTTCTAAGATAAATAATTAAAAAATATTTCAATAAAAATAAACGATATGAAAAGCGCCATTTTAATAAAAATCTTTCTTTGTTTCGTATTTTTTGCCACGGCTCAAGATGCTCATTTTTCTCAAAGCGATTTGAATACTGCCATGCGAAATCCGGCTTCACTTGGAAACATAAAATCAGATTACCAATTAACGGCTAGTTATCGCTCGCAATGGTCCAACATCCCAAGCGCATACCGAAACATTGCATTGGGTTTCGAACAAAAAGGGACTAAACTTTCTTGGGGTTTGCAAATTCTACATAATGATGCAGGAAAGGCATCCTTAAAAACCACTCAAGGAATCTTAAATTTAGCCTATCGAAAAAATTTGTCTGGACAAGGTGAATATTTATCCATCGGAGCCAGCGGAGGAATGATCCAACAAAGATTTGATCCTACCCTATTTTCTTTTGACAACCAGTATTCTACCGAAAATGGTTTTGATCCTTCTGCTAGCAATAAAGAAACCTTTATAAAAACGACTCAATTTTTACCCACTGCAACCGTTGGTCTTTTTGTCAAAAAGAACTTTAAAAAAGTGAAAGGTTCCGCTGGTTTCTCATTTGCTCATCTTAACGAACCAACGAGTCAATTTTATAATTCATTAGAAGAAAAATATTTTATGCGAACTTCGTTTTTTGCCAATGCCTTGTTTCCAATTAAAGAAAATATAGATCTTGAGTTTCATGGATTATTGAATAAGCAATTGATCGCTACAGAAAAAATAATTGGTGCCAAATTAAAATATCAACTCAATGAAAAAAATAAACTGAACGGTGGTATTTCTAACCGCTTAGGAGACGCCTGGATTTTAGAGGCTGGCGTTGCCTTTCCTGAAACTGCCTTGCGGATTAGTTATGATTTGAATAACTCTGCTTTAAATGCGGCGACCAATGCAAAGGGTGCATGGGAATTAACTTTTACCTACCAGTTTAATAAAAAGAAAAAAGCGATGGCGCTCAATACGAACTTTGAACACTTGAATGAAAAACCAGAAAAAAAATCAGAAGACAAAGAAATACTGGATAGCGACAAAGACGGTATTGGAAATGACATTGATGCTTGCCCAAATTTATATGGAGCAAAAGAAAATAATGGATGCCCTTTGAATACAAAAGATTCAGATTTTGACGGAATCCTAGACCACGTAGATAGTTGCCCATTCTTAAAAGGAACAGCAGAAATGGGAGGTTGTCCCGACTCTGATAAAGATGGCATTTCAGATTTAAAAGATTACTGCCCGTTTTTAAAAGGAGTAGCAAACAATAATGGTTGCCCTGATATGAATAAAAGAGACCATCAACAATTAGTAGAAAATAAATCAATCAACATCATTGTAGAATTCGATACCGATCAATCAATTATCAAATCCTATTTTATTAAAAAATTAGATTTGGCCGTAGCATTTTTATTAGAAAACCAAGATGCTAAAGCGTTTATTTCTGGACATACGGATAATGAAGGGGATCCGATTTATAATTTTAAATTAGGAGAACGAAGAGCCAATAATGTGATGGAATACCTATTGAGAAACGGAATTTCTATTCATCAACTATCCATTATTTCTTTTGGAGAATCAAAACCTATCGAGCGTAATCGAAGTCAATACGAAAAAGCAAAAAATCGAAGAGTTGAAGTACAGATTTATAATAACTAGAATTTTTCAAATTCAAGCAAAAATAATAGCGTTTGTTCACAGCTCGTGCTGTAGAAATAGCTCTATAAGCAAAATGAGATTTAAGAAATACTACGAATAGAAAAATTAATGGCTTGTGTTCTTTGTATTCACGGGAAACTTGCATCAACGTCATATTTACAGCAGGAGGTTTACCTACCGTAAGGTAGGTGTAAACTAACAATTTGGTTTTTGGTTTGATTTTGCATTTGCCCTTGCAGTTGCGCTTGAAAAAAGTCTTATTGTTAAAATAGAATCTACTCATGGAGTTGACTAGTCTCAACCATTGATGGATGTTCTTTTAGCTTTACTAAAAGGGCATCCTCTATTTTCTCCTATTGAAAATTGTCCCAACTCTTTTTCTAATAACGGATAAGCCATTTTGGAATCACTTTTTAATCTTTGTAATTTCAGTATAATTTCTTCCTCAGAAAAGCTATTCATTTTAATAGATTTTTCAATATCTGTTGCATTTTCTTTTTGGACTTTTAAACCCACCATCATGTAATTGGTTTTGATTCGATGAGCGATATTGGCAATCTGTTCCCAATTTTTATTTTCTAATTCAGCTTCCAGTTTAATCATTGCTGCTGGTATTTCTTTGAGAAATATTTCAATCATTTCTTTGATAAAAGATTGATCTCCTCTAGACATTTCATTAAGATAGGTAAAGTCAATATTGATTAATTCCTTTTTAGAAATTTGGTCATAAGATTCTGTTTGAAGACTTTCAAGTTCTGCATTTAACCATTTACCTAAATGAACTTTCAACTGTTTTGGCGAAAAAGGTTTTGTTAGAAAATCGTTCATACCTGACTCCAAGGCTCGATTTTTCTCATCCAACAAAGCTGCTGCAGTTAAAGCAATGATCACCGTTTCTTGATTTTTGTCTTCTGAATTTTCTCGAATTTTCCTGGTGGTTTCGCAACCGTCCATTTCTGGCATATGAATATCCATCAGAATAATATCAAACTTTTTTTGTCTAGTTTTTTCAAGCGCAATAAATCCATTGGAGGCTACTTCAAAATTACAATTCCAAAGTTCTAGAATCTTCTTTATTAATTTTTGATTCATCAAATTATCTTCTACTACAAGAATAGTAGTATCTTTTAGAATTTCTGAAATTTGATTTTCAGTATCTTCTTTAATCGAAACTTCTGTTTGTAGAACTCCTGAATCTTTAAAAGGAAGAACAATGTTAAACACCGAGCCTTTTCCTTCGGTACTTTCTACCTCAATAGAACCACCCTGCAACTCTACTAGATTTTTGACAATGGTTAGTCCGAGACCAGTTCCTCCAAATTTTCGTGTAATCTTTACGTCTGCTTGTTTAAAATTTTCAAATATTTTATCTATACTATCCTTTTCAATACCTATCCCGGTATCATGAACTTGAAACTGAATAATATACTGGCCTCCAGTAGCAGCTACCAATTTGGCCTTAACACCAATGGTTCCTTTATTGGTAAATTTACTGGCATTTCCTAAGAGGTTGGTTAGAATTTGATTGAGACGAACCGAATCTCCAATCAGGTGATTTTTTATTTTAGGATCTAAATCCAATACAACGCTAATCGGTTTTTCTCTAACTTTAAACTGGAAAGTTTGCTGCAAAGATTTTAGTAATTCTAGTAAATTGAAAGTACGTTGTTCAAATTCTAATTCATTGGCTTCAATCTTTGACAAGTCTAAAATATTCGAAATGATTCCCATCAAGCTATCTGCAGAAAACCGTAAGGAATCCAAATATTCCTTTTGAGCTTCTGTAGGATTGGTTTCGTAAAGTAAATGGGTCATACCGATGACGGCATTCATCGGAGTACGAATTTCATGACTCATATTAGCCAAAAACTGTTGCTCAGCCAATTGAGCTTGTTCAGCTTGTTGTTTAGCAGAGATTAAGTCTTGTTCTGCATTTTTCCGATCAGTAATATCTCGAATAAATCCACTGAAAAAATATTTCCCATCCATTTTAATGGGTGAGATACTTAATTCAATTGGAAACTCTCTACCACCTTTATCAAAGCCAGTTATTTCAATTCGCTTATTGAGGACCGGGCCTTCTCCAGTTTTCAGGAAATGTTTCATACCTCGTTCGTGCGCTGCTCGGTGTTGAGGAGGAACAATAAATTTTCCCATATTTTTCCCGATCGTTTCTTCGTGGGTATACCCAAAAATCTTAGTCGCTTGATCACTCCATGCGATTACATTTCCGTCCGAATCAATATTAATAATAGCATCTAGAGAAGCATCAATAATTTTTCGAAGCATGACTTCACTTTCTCGTACTTTAATTTCAGCTAATTGTTGAGCCGTAATATCCGTGATCGCGCCCATCGTTCCTATAATTTCCCCTTGTGGATTTTTATAAGGAGAAGCATTGATTCGTCCCATCCATTTTGCACCTGTTTTATGAATATGTTCTACCGTATAATCATTGGACGCTCCTTTTTTTCGCTGTTCGATATTTTGTTTAACGATATTACTTCCTTCCGGACTAACTAATAATTCCGCTGCCACTTCCCCTACTAGTTCTTTATTCGAATATCCCGTTAAAACCTCCATTCGTTTATTCGCGAAGGTAATTTTCCCGTCCAAGTCCGTTAAAATAATTCCTTCTGAAAGATTCTGAACAACAAACCGGTGCTTTTCTTGGCTTATCTTAAGCGCTTGTTGAACAAACTGTTTTTGAGCTTGTTCGATTTTTAAATTTTCGTGAGCAATACAACCTTTAAGGAGTAAACCAAACTTATTAATGACATTTATCAATTGATTGGCTTCTTCAACTTCTTTTCCGTTTACTTCCGATTTGTATAATTTTAAAAATCCAATATCCGCTAATTTAAATATTCCAAAAGCACCTTCTGTAATTCCTTTTTCTTGTACAAATTTTTCAAAGTCTGGATGCCCAGCAGGAATAAGCAGCTTATCATTGGTTGCTAACTTTTCCCAAATAAAATGGTCCTGATCAATTGTTGTGACATCTACTATATTGGAAGGAGTTCCATAGATTAAATTTATTTTAGTCTCTTCTTCTAACCACACGCTAGCATAACTTAATTTCTTCCTAGTGATGAGAATATTCAAAAATTGTTGACAATTTTGCCGCATGTTTAATGAATTCCCAATCGAAAGAGATAATTCATATAACAAAGCAATGTCTTGAATAATAGATGTGTTGTCTTTCATTGTCAAAAATTTAAATGAGAGAATTGAGAAGAAAAAATTAATTACCAATAAGGCAATCAGAAAAAAAATCTTATTTAGTCAACGCTCCGATGACTAGCGTTTTATTGTAAAACTCTAAAAATCCATTTTTACCCGAAGAAATTTCACCCAGACTCAAAACGCCTTGCGGAGCAGCGTTTAGGCTGACTTGACCCATTGTTTTTGTAATCACAGCTAATTCTTTTGATAGGTCTTTTTCTAGAAATAAAGCTCTCGAAATACAGTCAACAACAAGGGTATGTTCAATCGTTGTATCGAGATTTTCGATAGATTTCTTCACGGCTATTTCAGCCGATTCTACCAAAGCTAAACCCTCCCCTTTCATGATATACAAAACCGTATTTTCAGGGACTCTCCCTAAACAAACAAGTGAGCCTTCTTTGGTTAGGCTCAGTGGTACACGGCAAACATCCTCTCCAATTTCACGAATTTTCCCAATCGGATAACCTTTAGCGATGGCAAAAAAGTTTTTGTCCGTAAATTTCTCTTGAGCATCTTTTTCTACAATTTCTCGATAGACCTCAAAAGCATTCTTCCAATTTAATTCATGAATAATGTTGTTTTCTGTTCGCGTAGCAACGAGCGGACCTGCTAGCTTTTCCCAACCATGTTTTACACCAAGATTCATTCTTAGCTTCATAGGAAATAAAATAGCAGCATCTTGAAACATCCCATCATTTGTAAAAACACAAGGTTGTTGTACCAAAGAAATTGATCCTGCTCCAGCTCCCATAAAAGGAATAGCATTTCCGTAATAATGATATAATTTCTGAAGGTAGGTTGTCACCTCCGAAGTTAATCCATCAACAATCGTAAAAAACGAAACTGCTCCATCATCGGTATTAATATTTTTTAGAAAAGGGGTGATTTCAAAATCCGGTTTTTCCCATCCTTGAATGACAACCGGTTTGGCCACATGTGGTAACACCTTTAAGATGATTCCACTTTTATAATCTTTACGTTCGTTGATTATTCCAGGAAAAATACCTCCAAAAAAAGAAACACCTATTTCATCTAATCTAGCAAATAACGCTTCATAATTGATCTGGCTTTCTTCGCCAATCAATAACAACAAAGACGATTGATCAGGGATATTTAAATTGGCAACAATATCTGTTAGTTGATCTATTTTTTCTACTGGGATATACATAATTATTATTTTTTCAAATTAAAGATTAGAATAGAATATTAGTAATATGTAATTAGCTAGTGGCATAGGCACTAGGGTGTTCAGTTCATGGACATTTCCTTTTCCTCTTTAAGCATTCGATAAATAGTTGATTTTCCGATGTCTAATTTTTTGGCCACCTTATCGATATCATTATCATATTTTTCTAAAAAATGAGTCACGATCATTTTCTTAAATTCCTCCATCGTCATTTCATCCGCTAAAAAGTGCGCACCTTTTTTAGGACTATTAAATCGAATATCTGATTCGGTAATTTCATTTTCATTTGTCAATACAGCCGCAAGATCAATTATTGCTTTTAATTCTCTTACGTTACCAGGGAAGGCATAGTTTAGCAGTTTATTTTTTGCCTCTTTCGAAATTTTCAGATTAGAAAGGCCATTATTTTTTATAAAACTTTTTAAAAAGAAATTCGCTAATAAAATAATATCATTTCCTCTATCTCTTAACGGTGGTAATGCAATCGGCAATCCCAATAGTCGATAAAATAAATCTTCTCGAAAATTACCTTCACTAACTTCATCTTGTAAATTTCGGTGCGTTGCTACAATTACGCGAGCATCAAAAGCAATAGGCTTTTCTGCTCCTACCCGATGGATTTCTCGTTCTTGTAATGCTCTTAAAACTTTAGCTTGTAAATTGATATCCATCTCTCCAATTTCATCTAAGAATAAAGTTCCTTTATTGGCCATTTCAAACATTCCCCGCTTCCGAGTATTTGCACCCGTAAAGGCTCCTTTTTCATGGCCAAACAATTCACTTTCTAACAAATCTTTTGGGATCGCGCTCATATTAACAGCAACGAACGGTTCTTTTTTGCGAGACGAATTATAATGAATACTTTTTGCGATCACTTCTTTTCCAGTTCCCGTTTCTCCGGTAATAGAAATGGTAATATTAGTTTTTATGGCCTTTTCTAATAAAGAAAATACTTGTTGCATCGGTTTACTATCTCCGATAATACTTTTGTCAACCTTATAATTAATTTCTAATTCCTCTCTTAAGGTATTGACCTCCGCTTTTAATAAATTTTGCTGTTTTACCCGATTAATAGCATGTAATAATCGGTCATTCGTTTCACTATCTTTGGTGATATAATCGGCTGCACCTTCTCTTAATAATTTTACAGCAGTGGATACATCTTGTTGACTAGACAGAATCAAAACTGAAATATCTTTATTATAGTCTTTTATTTTTTTCAAAACCTCCTCTCCTGTCATGTCAGGCAATGAATAATCCAAGGATACAATAGATGGATTTAAATGAAGATTTTGTAAACATTCTTGACCGGTGGCAAAAATATGAACTTGATGGTCTGGATTTAATTCCATCACATACTTAACCAATCTTTGGTACATCGGATCGTCTTCCACAACAAAAATACAAGTAGGTAAAAATTTAGATTTCATGTGTCAATGAGATTTTGAAGATTAGAACAATAAACTAGAGAGAGACTAATAAGATGGGTTCTAATTTTGTGCCAATATTCCCAAAATGAGAAAACATTCTATTTTTTAGAACACACCTGACATTTTAACAACTCGTAATTAACTGATAATCAGACTCTTAATTGTTTTTCATTGGGTGGCACCTTTACTGCATATTTAATATTGCCGACAATAATTAAATATCTAGTAACCAACACCGAAAGGTGTAATTAAAAAATAGCCATGTTTAGAGTATTAACTTTAATTTTCCTGACCGCTCTATTAACTTCTTGTCAAACCTCTAATCCATTATTTAGCAAACTAGAAAATCAAGCCCTGAATGATTCGCTGTCTTTACAGTTAATGAAAATAGTGGAACCCGTTTTAAAAACTGGAGATAAGATAACGATGAGTATCTGGAATCATAACGATCTAAGTATTGGATCTGTCAATAGTGTTTATACTTCGAATGAAGCAACGGGAAAATGGCTTCAACTGGATGATGAAGGAAAAGTAAACCTACCAAAAATTGGGCGGACTAAAATAGCAGGATTAACCGTAAAGGAAGCCAATTATTTTTTAGAAAAAAACTATTCAGGAATTCTAAAAGATCCGATTATTAATATTCGAGTACTCAATCATTTTGTTACGGTATTGGGGGAAGTCAATAATCCTGGGAGATATCGTTTAGATAATGAAACGATTTCCCTAGTAGAGATTTTAGGAGAGGCTAAAGGCTTAACAGCTTATTCAAAAAATGAAGAGATCGAATTAGTGCGAATCGTCAATGGGCAATCCATTAAGTTGAGCGTGAATCTCACCGACCTTGCCCTGCTACCTTCAAAAAATATTACTCTTCAACCCGACGACATTGTACATGTAGGAGCCACCAAGGCCAAAGCCGATGATAAAAACTTAGGAAAAGCCAGTCTGATTACCAGCATTGTAACCGGAGTCGCAGTTATTTTTTCAGTTTTTGTGAAATAAATCTATCATGAAAAAGGAATATCAAACGCTTATAGTCCCTATTTTAAAAGGCTTTCCAATCATTGTATTGCTATTAATTGGTGCAGTTACTTTGGCTTCGAGATTGGTGGTTTATACGGTACCCGAATATCAATCTACTGGATCTATTAAGATTGACAACAGAAATATTAACCTGGGGGATTTAGCCATTTTTGAAGAAGATGGCAGAACAAAAGGAGCTACCTCAGTAGATTTTTTGACAGAGGTAGAAATGTTTAAATCAAAAAAACTCAAAGAGTTAACACTAGAAAAACTAGATTTTGAGTTAGAGATTTTTAGAGTGGGAAAAATTAAAACAATCGAGTTGTATCAGAATAGTCCTATCCAAGTTGCTTATAAAATAATAAACGAAGAAGCCTATGATCAATTTTATTTTTTGAAATATTTGGGAGAAAATAAATTTCTTTGGAGTACCAACAAAAAAGTATTTGATCTGAATCATAAGATTGTTCTAGGTGATTCTATAAAATTAAAGGGCCTTGATTTAGTGATTAATAAAAATAATCCTATCCTTTTAGAACATCCTTTCAGTCTTCGGGAAAATGACATTTTTTCTTTCCGAATCAATTCTATAAAGGCACAGGTAGCAGCAATCAACACCAGTAATTATTTTGTCAGATCGGTCGATAAGAAGATCCAAATCATCAATTTATATTTCCAACATAAAGTCCCTGAAAAAGCAGAGAAATTTATAAACACCTTAATGGAAACTTATATTGAGAACTGTAAAAACGAACACCAAGAAGAAGCGAATAAAGCATTGTTTTTTATTGATGAGCAGCTCAATCTAGTGAAGAAAAAACTACAATCTTCAGAAGGTCGTCTAGTCAAATATAAGACTCGAAAAAGCATCATGAATATCAAACAAGAAACCGATGCTACCTTAAAGGAAATGATGCAATTAGAATTTCAAAAGGTTAATTATGATATGCAAAAAGGAGAATTAAAAAGAACCTTTAAGCACTTAGCAAATGGAAATGATTTAAGAGATTTTGCTCCTAACTTCGAAGCTTTAAAAGATCCATTATTTAAAGAAGCGTTTTTAAAAGCGCAAAATTTAGAATTGGTAAAGCAAGATTTATTGATGAAATATACTCCTCAAAGTGATGAGGTTCAAAACATTGAATTAAAAATAAATAATCTACGCACGTTTATTCATGAAAGTGTAAAAAACACCTTAGACAACATAACTGCTCGACAAGACGAAATGGCTTCAGCAATTGCCAGTATTGGGGAAAACATTCAGGACTTTCCAGATAAAGAACAACAAACAATGATCCTTCAAAGGTCCGTAAAATTAAATGAACAACTATATACCTCACTTATAGAAAAGCGAATGGAAATTGCGGTAGCCAAGTCAGCAAACACCGTCTTCCATCAGGTAGTAGATCGAGCAGAAAAGAGTGAAAAACCAGTAACACCCAACACTGCACTTTTTTATGGTGTAGCTATCTTTTTTGCACTATTGATTGGTATTGGCATCTCTTTTTTAAAACACTTATTTACCGCTAAAATTAAGACTAAAAAGGAATTGACCCAAATCTTAAACTTACCATTAATTGGGACCATTGCTCAGACGAGAAAAGAGGAAAACCCAGTGAACAGTCTAGGTAATTTATACACCAATCTAGAGTTAATGAATGGAGAAAACACCGACCCTAAAAAAGTAAATACCATTCTTATTTCTTCTATGTCCGATGGAGAGGGAAGATCTTTTACGACTACAAACTTGGCCAAAACATATGCCTCCATGGGGAAAAAAGTCCTGATAATCGATATGGACTTAACAGATAATCAACCTGAAACATTATTTGGAACGAGCAATAAAGTTGGGTTGGCTGATCTTTTAAAAAAGTCTATTACACCCTATCAAGCCATTTTAAAAACAGGTACCAAAAACGTGGATATAATTCCTAAGGGAGACCTGTCAAACATCTATTCTGGAATTTTATTCGCGCCACAAACCAATAAATTTATTGATGTTATTAAACCTGATTATGACATTATTCTAATTGATGCTCCTGCGATAGGAATGGTTGAAGATGTCACCTTAATGATGAAGCAGGTAGACTTTAATTTAGTTGTTTTTAGAGGGAAGCTAACAAAAATAAAAACAGTTCAATATGCAAAAAATATATTGAAAGAACATAACATTACCAATGTATACAGTGTATTCAACGGAGCAAAAAACAATCGTCATCAGGAATATTTTAATACCATTTCAGTCAAACAACGGGTTTGGGATACGGTAGCTTCCATTTTTTAGTTAGGCGTTTTTTTTTAATAAAATCAAAAAATATTTCATGAACTTATTATCCAGAATAAAGGATGCTAAATCGTTTTCTAAAGGAATAATTCTCCTCGATCAGATTATGGTAAGTGGTAGTAATTTCTTCCTTGGAATAATCCTAGTACGCGCTTTTGGATTGGAGGAATACGGCATATTTGCATTAATCTGGATGAGCGTATTATTTGCATTAGGAATCAATCAAGCTTTTATTACCAAGCCTCTTTTATCCATTGCTCCAAAACTAAAAAACGAAGAACAAACTAATTATATAGCTGGATTACATGTTATTCAATATTTCCTCAGCGCAGTTTTTTTTGTCACAGCATTCCTTCTTTATGCTGGAGCAAAATTATTTTTTGCCAATGAATTTACAGCATTTATTCCTTTGATTAGCATAATTATTTTTTGCCAAACAGTTCATGATTTTTACCGAAAAACCTATCTGATTAAAGACCAAACTTTAAAAGTTCTTTTCCTTGACGTAGTACTTTATCTCGGGCAGATAGTAGGTGTATTAACCTTGCTTCTCTTTGGAAAGCTTACTTTAACAACCGCCCTATTTGTTATTTTAATTGCAAATTTAGTAAGCGTTTTATTTGGCAATTATTCCATTAAATTTTCACTTTTAAATTATAAAAAAATATTGATCAGACATTTTCACTTTTCCAAATGGTTATTGGGCACTTCTATTTTACAATGGCTATCAGGGAACTATTTTATTATTGTTGGCGCAAGTATTTTAGGAACCTCAGCAGTAGGAGCTATCCGGATGGTACAAAATGTAATGGGCTTATGCCATATCTTGTTTTTGGCTATGGAAAGCATCATTCCAATCAAAGCGGCTCAACAATACCAAGCGGAAGGTGAAAATAGTCTGATTCAATATTTAATTAATATAACAAAAAAATCCGGCCTTGGATTTAGTCTATTGTTACTAGTTATTGGACTTTTTGCTGGACCTATTTTAAGTTTAATCTATGGAACTACCGCAGCGAATTATGCTTATATCGTCGTAGCTTATACCCTCCTCTACTTCTTGGTATTTATTGGACATCCTTTCCGATTTTATTTACGAACCATTGAGAAAACAAGTCCTATTTTTTTTGCGTACTGCTTTGGCTCCTTATTTAGTTTAAGTTCTGCCTATCCACTCTTAGATCATTTTGGAATGAATGGGTTATTGTTTGGTCTCATCTTTACCCAATTAATAAATATTCTGACCTATTATTTTTTCTCAATCAGAACGAAGCATTTTTCTGTTCAAAAAATAAAAAAATCCTTATGAAAATTATACACATAGTACTCGGAAAAGCCAACCCAGAAAGAATGAATGGGGTCAACAAAGTAGCCTATCAATTAGCAACCGCTCAAACAAGATTAGGACATAATGTTACTTTGTTGGGGATTGCCAATTCGCTCAAAAAAAATTATCCAAAAAGGATTTTTAAGACCCAGCTTTTTTTGCAAATTAAAAATAAGCTTGCACTTAATCCAAAACTAAAAGTAGCCCTTAACGCTTTAGAGGCCGGTACCATTGTACATCTACACGGAGCCTTTATTCCAGAGTTTTATCATATTGCCAGACTGTTAAATAGAAAAAGCATTGACTATATTTATACTCCCCATGGCTCTCTTACGGAAATGGCAATGTCAAAAAATAGTTTGGTTAAAAAAAACTATTTCAAATTCTTTGAATCTACAATTATTGCCAAAGCTAAAAAGGTTCAACTCTTGGGAGTAAACGAATTTTCTTATCTAGATAACTTAACCAATAAAGCTAGCAAATGCCTAATCGCCAATGGACAAGACTTGCAAGAAATTCCAGAATACTTAGACGTAAAAAAGTATGAATCGGACCCAGTTTTTGGTTTTTGTGGACGTCTAGCAGAATTTCATAAAGGTTTAGATTTGATGTTTTTGGGCTTTAAAAAATACATTCAAAACGGAGGCCCGGGTAGATTAGAACTCATCGGAGATGGAGCGGATCGAGCCGCTTTAACTCAATTGGCAAAAGAATTAGGGATTGCTGATCGAGTGGTTTTTCATGGAAAAAAATTTGGTAGAGAAAAATATGATTTACTGCATAAAATGGACGTCTTTTTGCATACTTCTAGAATGGAAGGTTTTCCAACCGCTGTCTTAGAAGCTGCGGCTTTAAAAATACCTACCATTACCAGCGAAGCGACCAATATGAATGATTTTGTCAGAAAATATCAAAGTGGCTTTCTACTAAAAGAAAATTCACCGGAAGAAATAGGTCTTCGGATGACAACTGCTTGCGATTATCATCAACAACAGAAACTGGCAAAAATGGGAGAAAACGGAAGAAAAATGGTCGCCCAAGAATTTGATTGGCAGCATATTGCTTCACAATTAATACAAGTTTATTCCGCATGAACCAGGAAGTAAAAAAGAAAACATATTCTTGGTTACTGATCTTGCTCACCGTGATCATGGCGTTAAGGATTTCCAGTTATTTTACCCTCTTTCCTAATTCTATTGGACTGACCAGGGCTGTGAAAGTAGGAATACGTTTTTTTTTGACCGGATTTAGTTTTGTTCTATTAATCATGATGGTTAAAAAGGTAAAAGACTTTTCCTTTGGTTATGAAAATCATCTTAGTGGCATATTCTATTTGGGCTATGCACTTTTAGGAGTCTTGTCGATATTATGGTCTACCGATGTGATGTTTACCGTATTGCAATTAATGATGCTTATGGAAAGTATATTTTTTGCCATTGCTTTTTACCATCTACTGGTGCTTGGTACTTTCCTTACTAAAGGTCAGGCGTCTCTGGCTAGAATTTTAGCGGTGAGTATTTCCGTCATTTCAATTTGTTTCTTAGTAGGACTATATTTCGATCCCTCTACCTTTTATCGAGATACCCATGGAGGAGCGGTTTCTAGATTAGGAGGCTTTATCATAAATCCAAATGAGTTAGGAATGTTGGCCGTTATCGGAGCATCGATGACCTATATAAGAATGAGAGAAGGTGCCAGTTTGTTATGGAATATTCTATTTTGGATCATTTGCGTATCGGTGTTACTATTGACGCAATCTAGGTCATCGCTTGGTGCATTTTTCTTGGTAACTGGTTTATTTATTTTAATGTCCAAAAGTACTTGGCTAAAAATAGGTTCTATTGGTATCGCAGTGATAGTTATACCAATATTGGTACAAACCATTATCATTAAAGACGGAGATGTAGGAGAAGTCATGAGTATGACGGGACGCCTTCCTTTTTGGTCCGATTTAATTAAATATGGTTTTCCAGAAAGACCTATTTTAGGATATGGATTTATGAGTATTAGTGATTCTCCTTTTACAAATAAATTTGACAGTATCCATGCCTATGCTGCTTCTATGACCCATAATACTTTTGTTCAGGTCTTGATCAATTTAGGATTAGTAGGTGCATTTATTTGTATTGTACAAATGTTTTTAACCTTTTTTGGAATTTGGAGAAGTTCTAATGTACAACTAAAATTAACGGCTGTCGCCATGTTAATTCCTTTACTTATCAACTCGGCCACTGAATTTGGAATTTTTGGTGAAGCCAACTATGGAATCTATTTCTATCATTTAGTCATCCTCCTATTTATAGTAAATAGTCATCCTCTAAAAACTACTATTCATGAATAAGCAAGTTTCTGTATCTCTTTTAGATATCCAACTAATCAATAAAATTGTTTTCCCAACGGTAGACTTAATTGTCCTATTCGGTCAAGTTGACAAGAAGGATAATGATTCCCAAAAGAACTTAATCATTCTTGAAGATAAATTAGAATTAGAGCAGTTCTCAGAGAAGGTTAAAGCATCTTTTACTTTCGTAAATTGTTCAAACCAATCTGTGGCCTTTATAGAAACACACCCACTGTTAGCAGGCATCATTGATTTTTCAAAAGTCAAACGATCGACCTATACCTCCTACTTATTCATTAATAATCCCGATGGTTCCATCCGTTGGTTTTTTCCAAAAACTAATCAATCGCCTTGCTTTTTAAACCTATATAATGGCTCTGGCTGGAAATCTAACTTATTTGTAACGGCCAGTAAACTACTTAGTAAATTGAAAGGAATATCGATCCTTTGCGATGGAGAATTTTCTATTTTTCATAAAAATGGTCATTTTATTAAAAATAATTTCCCCAACATAACTTATGATGATATGGCTATTTTTACAGGAACCATCGGTGAAAATCGAAAGGCTATCATCTCACTTTCTCATAAAGGTCAAGGTAGTCAATTTGTAAAAATTCCGATAACCGATTCTGCGGCAGTACTTGTAAAAAATGAGTTTAATCAGCTTTCTTATTTAAGAGAATTTGATTACCGCAGTACTATCATTCCAGCGGTAGAACAGAAAGCTGATCAAATTATGGTAAGTAATATTTCGCCCACTCAAAAAAACAAAGTTCAACATTGGTCAGCGATACACTGGAATTCATTAGATGAATTATACCAAAATTCTTACCGAGAAAAACCGTTAGAAACCAGCT
>CALGJS010000409.1 GCA_937927835.1 uncultured Saprospiraceae bacterium
CGAAGGTTTTGCCACCGTAGAAGTTTCCAACGTCACTACTGCTTATAGCTTTCAGTGGAGTAATAACGCCAATACTCCTACCATTGATAATTTAATTAGTGGTACTTACAGTGTTACGGTAACAGATGATTTTGGCTGTACCGCAGAAGGATCGGTATTTATTGATGGAGATTTTGACTTGGAGGTGAGTAGCACCTTGACCGATTGTGATGAAGAAAATGGAACTGCAACCGTGATAGTAAGTGGAGGGATTAGTAATCCTTCTTTTAATTGGAGTAACGGAGCCGCTACCGAAATGGTTAGCGATTTGTCTCCTGGATTTTATTCCGTTACGGTCACTGATACGGATACAGATTGTCGAGTGCACCAAAATGTTGAAGTTAGTGAAGATCCAGGTTGCTCGGTGCGAATTAGTGGTACTGCTTTTCTAAATAGTATCAATCCAGATTGTATAACAGATACGACTAGTACTCCTTTTAATTTTATTCAACTTACGTTAAGCGATGGACAGATTGCTTATTCGGATGAAAATGGAAATTACGAATTTACGGCAGAAGCTGGTGATTATACCATTTATGCTAATAGTCCATTTCCTGGTCTTAATCCACTTTGTTATGATAGCTTGGAGGTTTCCGCTCCTATTCTTGGAACAAATTATGATGAAAATGATTTTTATTTTACACCACTACCTTATGGAGATCTTGTGGTAAAATTGGTTAAACCAAATGCGAGACCCGGCTTTGAACAACGTCCAAGAGTATGCCTAATGAACGTAGGAGGAGATACTTTATCCGGTTCTTTGACGCTAGAGTTTCCAACAGAACAAAGCTTCCTTAGTGCTGATCCAATAGAGAGTCAATATGATGCCACTAATCAAATCCTCACTTGGAATTTTGTAGATATTCCACCTGGAACAACTTGGATTTATCGCGCTACTTTACTATTACCTGTCGGAACACCCTTAGGTACTCCACTTACTTATACAGCTACCGCAGATGCTGGCAATATTGACGAAACACCGGAAGATAATACGGTAACTTGTTCTATTGAAGTTACGGGTTCCTATGATCCAAATGATAAAGCAGTCAACCCGGCTGGAGAAGGTGTGGAAGGTTTTATTCCTCCTACCGATACGATGTTGAGTTATACGGTTCGTTTTCAAAATACGGGGACAGATACTGCCTTTACCGTTTTGATTCGGGATACGCTCAGCCCAGAGGTGAATGTACGTAGTCTAATTCCTGGACCAGCCAGTCATAACTATACCGCCAAAATCGTGGATGGAAATGTATTAGAATTATTATTTGAAAATATTATGTTACCAGATTCTTTTGTCAATGAACCAGCGTCCAATGGTTTTGTGATCTTTGATATTGATTTATTATCAAACCGTAATGAAGGAACTGTGATCGAAAATCGAGCAGCGATACTTTTTGATTTTAATCCTCCAATTATTACCAACACGGTAAGAAATACGATCAAAGAATTGGTAAATACTACGCGACCCGACGCACCGCTTTCACTACAGCTTGCTCCTAATCCAACCCGTAATACGAGTATGCTACGGTTTGAATTATTAGAGGCCGAAAATATTGAAATAACCGTTTATGATGTATTAGGAAATCTGCAGGAAAATTTAGTTTCAAAAAAGATCTATCAAGCAGGAGAACATCAGATTAGTATTAATACTGAAAATTATTCAGCGGGTGTTTATTTTATTACGATAAAAACAGGGAATGATCAGATGGCTACGGTGAAGATGGTTCGGTTGTAGAAAATATTTGTGTGTGTGTGCAGGGTAGAGACAAGGCATGCCTTGTCTCTACCCTGCACACACCTTTTTTCAAATAAAAGAGCCATTCGCCTGCGGAGCAGATTCTACAGGTGTGGTATTCATTTTAAAAATAGTATCCAACCATTCCATTATAAAATCTGGAAAATAGTCCACAATATTTTCTTGATAACCTAAAATTAATAGTCCAAACAATACTATATAAAAAGTACTGGTGACCAATAATGCTCGTCGCTTTATTTTTTTACTTGCTCCTACTTCATCGTAACTGACCATGATTTCTTAGTTTTTGGTATTAAAGAGATTTGTCCTTCCCTTCTTATTATCCAAGGAATTAAACAATTCTGTTATTTAAACCGTCTTAGATCTCTACATATTTCTTAACGCAGGTTAATGAAATAATAATGTTTTTAGAATTTGTCTTAAAATTGCCTCATTTCTACTTATCTTGTAGATGAAGTTATTTAAAAACTCCTAAATTGCCTTCGAACTGATTTAATAATTATTAAACAACTTCAATAAAAAAGATGAAACAGTTTTTTTATCTAGCCATTCTATTGACCAGTCTATTATTTTTTGGATGTGAAGAAACATCGAAACCTCCTCCTCTACCACCAGCAAAAGACGCAGTTTCTTCAGGCCCTGTGGTTCCTAAAAATGATTTTACTTCGCTCAACACCTTGCTATCCAAAGCAAAGAACTTGAACGTTGATGCATTTAACAAATCTATTATCGTTGCGGATGATGCGAAAGAAGACTGGGCAAATTCTCCTTTTATGATTGCTTTAGAATATACCAGTGATCAATTAGAAAGTGAATCTAAAAAAATCGAAGTAGTCGCACCGGGACCTGAAACGCGGGATCAAATTATTATTACCATTACGGAAGATGGCTTGCTAGATGATGCGATGAAAGGTAGTTTGACTATTCTAAAATTATTACAAAAAGATAATCTCTGGCAAATAGAAAAGGCAGGACAGCTTTGGGAATGTTGGCCGGATCGGAGTAAGTCTTCAAAGGGATTTTCGACGGAACCTTGTAGTTGATTGGTGGATTAAGAGTCTATTTTTGTCTTAAAAGAATTTTAGTATTAAAAAATGGTCGATCTTTTTTTATAAAAGATCGACCATTTTTTAATTTCTTTTAATAGTTTCTTTTACGAAATATCCTTACTAATTGAAGATGATCTAGTATATTCTAAAAAGTCAAAATTAGT
>CALGJS010000410.1 GCA_937927835.1 uncultured Saprospiraceae bacterium
GACAGATTTCAGTACACTCTCAGCAGAATTTATTCAGTGGGTAGAAGATGAATTAAATAATAGACCTCGTAAAAGATTGGAATTTTATTCTCCCAATCAAATTGTTAATCAAAAAGTTGCATTTGTTACTTGAATGTAAGCATTAAAATCAATATTCATTCTAAAAAACGATCAATAAACAAATTGTTTGTCAAATGAAATAACTATCTTCGCGAAATAACTTACAAGTAAAAATTGGAGTAAGAAATTGAAATTATGAAGAAGAAAGTCATTAAATATTCACAAATAAGAGAAATTCTCGATTTCGATTCGAAAAAGCCTAAAACAGATGAAGGATTTGCTTTCTTAACTCATTATCTTCAAAATCAAGAAAATGGAGCAAAAAAATATTTCGAAAAAAAGGCAATAGAATTTATTCATTCAACCAACCTTGTAAATGATTCTGAATTCCAATATGAATTACCTATAGATTATGACATCCCTTTTCCTCCACCAAAAAAACCTAAATTCAAGTTTATTGATTTATTTGCTGGAATTGGTGGATTTAGAATGGCTTTTCAGAACTTAAAAGGAAAATGTGTTTTTACCTCTGAATGGGATAAATTTTCAAAAAAGACATATGAGGCAAATTATGGTGAAATCCCTTTTGGAGATATTACGAAAATTTCAGCTAAAGATATTCCAAATCATGATATTCTATTGGCAGGGTTTCCATGTCAGCCTTTTTCACTAGCTGGTGTAAGTAAGAAAAATAGCTTAGGAAAACAACATGGATTTAAAGATGAGACACAAGGAACATTATTTTTTGATATTGTGAGAATTTTAGAAGAAAAAAGGCCTAAAGCTTTTTTATTAGAAAACGTAAAAAATTTAATATCACACGATAAAAAAAATACCTTTAAAGTTATCAAAGGAACTCTAGAAGAATTAGGATATTCTCTACATTATAAAATTTTAGATGGTAAACATTTTGTCCCTCAACATAGGGAAAGGATTTTCATTATTGGTTTTGATAAAAAAAGATTTAATGGTGAAGAAAACTTTTCTTTTCCTCAAATGCCTAAAACCAGTCATATAGTTGAGGAAATTCTAGATAAGAAAGTTGATGAAAAATATACACTGTCTGATAAACTATGGAAATATCTTCAAGATTATGCAAAAAAGCATAAAGAAAAAGGGAATGGTTTTGGGTTTGGACTTGTTAACTTCGAAGGCATTACAAGAACGATAAGTGCTAGATATCATAAAGATGGATCAGAGATATTAATCCCCCAAGAGAATAAAAATCCAAGAAGATTAACTCCAAGAGAATGTGCTAGACTACAAGGTTATCCCGAAAATTTTATTATTCCGGTTTCAGATACTCAAGCCTATAGACAGTTTGGCAATTCTGTGGTAATGCCTCTTGTCCAAGCTGTCGGTTCAAAAATAACTGAGATAATAATAAAAAATGAACTTTAATAAACTGAAAGAAATATTCAAAGATAACGGGTGTGATCAAATCTATGTAAAACGACTCTCACCTAATGATAATTCAAAAAATCAAGTTTACTTAGGAGGAAGTTTTGATATTTTAAATATTTTTCCAATCTCAAAAATAACTGCTGATAGCTCAGGAGATTGGAAAAAAGATAGGTTTAAAGCCAAGCTGGATTATTATTGGATCACCAAAGAAGGGTCATTATCTCAAGCTCCTCACTCACAATTAATTTTATATCCTAAATATCCAGAGGTTCGATTTTCAGGATTTCTTTTAGGATGTAAGGATCGTCCATCTATTTTAATGGCCAATAGGATTGAAAACAGATTATTATTCTTAGGAAGCACTAATATTGGTAGTGTAATTGGATTCGTTGCGTCACCAGATTCCATGGTTGCTCAAGGATTTAATAATAGTAACATAAATCATGAGTCCCATGGAGTTTTTCAAATAATTAATCTATCTAAATCTGGAAATAATCGAGTTGAATTAATTAATGAATTAAAAAGAATACATAATTTAGGATGGATTAATTCAAAAAGACTTAACAGTGAAAAGGAGGAACTTCCATGCAATTCATCTAATTGCGGAGGCTATACTCTAGAAGCTGAATTAGGTATTACACCAAACTCATTTTCCGAACCTGATTTCTTAGGCTGGGAAATTAAGCAATTTGGTGTTTCAAATTTCAAATCAATTTATAGTAAAGTAATCACACTTATGACTCCAGAACCCAATGGTGGAGATTATTCTAGCTTAGGAGTACAAGAGTATTTGAGAAGGTATGGCTATCCTGATAAAAGGGGAAGAAAAGATCGAATAAATTTTGGAGGAGTCCACAAGGTAGGGATAAGACACAAGACTACTGAATTAACATTAAGTTTAATTGGATACGATAAAGAAAGCGGAAAAATAAAAAATTCTAATGGAAAAATTGTACTTCTTACAGACGAAGGAAAAGAAGCTGCAAGTTGGTCTTTTGCCTCGTTACTAAAACATTGGAATCGAAAACATAATCAAGCTTGCTATCTTCCTTCACTATCAGAAGTTACAGAAACAAGAAGGTATAAATATGCCAACAAAGCTATTTTAGGAATTGGAACTGACTTTACCCTTTTCCTAAGTCAAATGGATAAGGGCAATATTTATTATGATCCAGGAATCAAAATGGAAAATGTATCTACCAAACCTAAAATCAAAAGACGAAGTCAATTTCGTATAAAGTCTGGTCAACTTAAAGACCTCTATAAGATAAACGAGATAACAGAGTTTTAAACAAACAACACACACCCTACGTCGGCGAGTTATTATCATCCTCGTCAAAAAAGATATTGACGTTGGTCACAAAATCGAGGCTATTTAGCGTACGCATAAACTCTTCGTTCTTGTTGGATTTCTTTAAGGTAAAATGATAGAATGCTTCAATGTCTTCGTTAAATCCGACATTTTTCAAGTTGACCAGTTTGATTCGGCGGCAGTATTTTTTAAGAATTTTAGAAAGCTTATTATCTGCGCTATCCGTACCAGAATAAGAGACTTGTAAAAGATGTTGTCGACGCTTAGGTGCTGCAAAGTTGGTTCCCACCAAAATGATAATTACACTACTCACAACCAAAGTAGCAATGATTGCTACTATTTTTAATCCAACGCCAGCCGCCATTCCAACGGTCAGCGAAAAGAAGATAAAGATAATATCCTGCGTATCTCGTACCGCAGTACGAAATCGAATAATCGACATCGCTCCTACCAGTCCGAAAGCCCGCGCTAAATTATTTCCAATCACCAAAATAACTACCGAAGTAATCATCGCCAATAATACCAACGAGTTGACAAAGGTCACAGAATAACTTGGTCCTTTATAAACGATTCGATAGACGGCAGAAATAATCAGTCCGCAAATCAACGCTACGAGCATATTGCCTGCAATATCGAATATTGAGGGGGAAAAAATTTCTATATTTTGAAAATCTTCTAACATGCTTTAGTCTAGTCTTTGATTATTATTCAACGCTTCTTGTTCTTTTTCTGCGGCTTTACGCGCCTTTTTTTCTTTTTTACGCCGCTTCTTTTTCATCTTCTCTTTGATCATCTTCGCATGGGCTTTTTTATCTTTGGTACTAGGCCCTGTTATACGTCCATAAGAGAAAGTCTGCAAAGGTCGATGCACATCAATCGATGGATGCGCATCTATGCATAGACAATACTTAGAAGCAGATTCCTTTACCAATCCAAGCATTGCAATAATTGGCTTCATCCATGCGGGATAATATCCGTTAAACTTCACTTCCAAAATAAAAATACCTTGGATCGCGGTTCTAGCTCTTTCTTCCCGATACAACTCATCTACCGTTGGATAAGGCGTACCTCGTAAATTTTTGTCAAAGGTGATCCTTAAATTATTATCCGTGTCCTCTGTCTTGGATAGGTAAGGTTCTCTTTCGTAGATCACACATACCACCGGTCGCATCTTACGCGCATAGACATTGTACATAAACTTGCTCGCATTGTCCCGTGCATCCTGAAACTTATCCGTATTCTGAATAAACAACTCTGGATTTACACCGTGAAAAAGACTTTTTGCGAAAGCGTATTTCATGGGAGCTCGATTCTTTAAGATCGGTGCTTCGTATTTTCGTTTAATTTCTAAAAAAACGGTATTACTAGGCTTTTCTTTATTATACCCACGCAATCTAACTTTGTTACGGTGCTTTTGACCATCGATTTTGGTATGATAACATTCAAAATCTGGTGTATCAAAATAAATACTTCGAACGGTATATTCTTTTTCAGGTCGAGAAGCCGCAAACTTGTCTAAAGTCGTAAAAGGCTTTATCAAACTACGCAATAAGTCAAGCTTACTATTGGGAACAAAATATTTATACTCGTATCGTAACATAGATTATTGCAATTCGAGATTTGTGGATCGTTTTAGATATTCTAATGGCTTAACAGCACCACAAGTTACTTTACACTTGACGGGCATCCCGCTGGCAAGTCCAGGAATATCACCGCCTACACTCGCCTTTGCAAGTACTACCACCTCCCGATTTAATATTTCTACTTTTTCATTTACGCCCAATAGTTTGGCAGGTACCAAAGTATCCTGTCCCAAAATAGATAATTCAATCACTGTATTTTCACCAATAAAATCACGATCTCGTAATTTAACCGGAATGATTAAAATATGCTCGGTTGTATCTGACACAATCATTCGATCTCCATCTATGCCCGTTTCGTAAGAAATACGTCCTGCGATAGGAGAAAAAATATTATAGTTGGAAGTAGAAGTTTTTAGAAATTCTAATTGATTACCGATAGAAGCAATTCGAGATTTGATATAAGCAATCTCTTCTGGTTTATCTCCAGTAGTCACCACTTGGATTTTTTCTTTGGCTACGATCAATGCGTTTTTCGCTTGCTTGAATGCGTTTTCAGTATTCTCAAATTCAGCTCTTGCCAACAATCCTTCATCTAACATTCCTTGAGCACGGGCAATCTTAAGTTTTTGAATTTCCAACTCCTGCTCGGCCAATCGAAGTTCTTCTTTTGCTTGCTTGATGATTTCAGGTTTACTACCCGCCTCTGTTCGCAATAAATTGGCCCTTTCAATTGTTCTTTCATTTTCTAAAGCAATCATACGACCATTCAGCAAATTGGACTGAATCGTAGCGATTAATTCACCACTATCTATTTTGCTTTGAGCAATCTGATTTGGATTAAATTTAATATTAACCACATCTCCTCGATCAAACTGGTAACTAGCATAATCCTTTAATAGACCTGTTTTATGATTATGTAAGGTACTAACCAACGAACCGTCCGCTCGTTTGTGAATAACCCACTGCTGAAGCGGATAAACTTTAGCTGTTGAGTTAAAGGCATAGGGAATATCCACCGGTACGAAAACACTCGCAACAATTAAGATAATCATGATAATACCTATAGAACCCTTGAACATAACTTTTATATACTATTTATTATATTTAAAAATAATACCTAATTAGTTATCATTTGATTTGCAAACATACTAAAAGGATTGAAAATGAGGCTATTAGGGCACAACAAATACTATTTTCTGCCTAATTAAAGTCAAATCGTCGCACTAGCGAAACCAAGTAAACATATGCAAATGATTAGCCATTTTTAATAATTCAACTGATTTACTTATAGTATTACTCAATTTTGTTAATTTCGGTTTCGCCTCCACCGAATTACTTCCTAATTAAATAACGAATTAAATAAGGTTGTTGGAATATTCTCAATAAAATAGAAGGATCTTGAAGGGCCGGATTCATCAATAGCATATACTATTGGACAAACTGGGCGCAAATATACATTTTTTCTCGACTCTTTGCTGTTCCTACACCCTGAAAATTCTGCTTTTTGGCTTTTTTATTTACCTTTGATTTGGTAATTTTAACTATCAAATATTTATTTTTCAAACCTAAAAACGATTCAAATTATGTCAAAATTTTTGCTGTTTAGTTTAATGCTATTAAGTATAGCTTGCGGTAAAACTGCTACCGATAATCCAGCTCCTTCAGCTAATCTACAAGGCTTTCAAGAAGTTTCCTTCAATAATGGAGCTTCTTTTGCTCAAAAAATGGGAGAAAATAATCTGGTCCTCGAAGAAGGCGCGCTCTTAAATGGAAAAAAGAATGGTACTTGGAGTACTTATCATCCAGATAATGGCCGAATTGCCACACTGACTAGTTATATTAATGGTAAGAAAAACGGGGTTTACCTAGAATTTACCAACCGTGGACAGGTAGAACTTCGAGCCAACTATAAAGATGATATTTTTCATGGTACCTACGCAACCTATAAATTCGGTACGCGTGCGATCAAAGAGATGAATTATAACATGGGAAAATTGGATGGCTTCTATAAAGAATATCACAATAATGGCAAACTTCAAAAAGAGGTTGGCTATAAAAACGGCGTCCAAGATGGTCCTTTCCGTCAATTCAACGACGAGGAAAAACTAATCATGGAATATGAATATAAAAATGGAGAAAAAATCAGCGGCGGAGTTGTAACTGAATAGATATGTGGATTTGTTAAAACATATTCGAAAACTTGCTTCTTGCTTCTTGCTCACTTTAACGCGATAAAAGAGGGCAAGAAGCAAACAGCGAGTAGCCAGAAGCAAAAAAAATATTTTAAAACCTTGACTCGCATTCTTAATAAAAAATCATGAAAAATCTGACGAGTGTTATTTGCTTGGTGTTATGTTGCTTGCCTGCCTTGCTATGGAGTCAGCGAGATACTTCCCGAACAGATGCACCATTGCCCGACGGAGCAGAAGATTTGATTGAAGATTTTATTCAGAATAGTAATGTCGAAGGAGAATTTGATTTTAATGATCTATTTGCTGAATTAGAATATCGTCGAGACCATCCGCTCAACCTCAATAAAGCTACCCAGTCGGAACTCGAATCCCTCCGATTACTCTCTGATATTCAAATCAATGATTTTCTAAACTATCGCGCCACTTATGGAGATTTTATTGCGGTGCAAGAGTTGCAAGCCATCCCAAGTTTTGATTTAAAAACAGTGATCTCCCTCCGCGCCTTTGTTTCGGTAAAAGGTGGGGTGGATGATTATCAAGTTCCACTCTTAGAAATGATTAGCAAAGGTCGTAACGAAGTCCTTGGTCGCTGGCGTAGACGACTAGAAAGAGCAAAAGGCTTTAAAGAATTTACAGGTTTCATCATTCCACTCGATGATCGACCAGTAGAGGTCATTATCAATGAAAATCCTTACCAAGGTGATCAAAACGCCTACTATTTTCGATACAAACATAGTTACGAAAATCGGTTAAGCTATGGCGTTACCATGGAAAAAGATGCTGGAGAAGATTTCTTCCGAGGTACCAATTCGCAAGGCTTTGATTTTTATTCCGCGCATTTTCATTTAAAAAACTACAGTAAAGTTCTTAAGGATTTAACCATCGGAGACTATAGTGTTAGTTTTGGACAAGGACTCATTTTATATACCGGTTTTGGTCGAGGTAAAGGAACAGAATCCATGTCTATCAAAAGAGGTCGACGGACACTCAAAGGTTATAGTTCGGTCAATGAAGTTAATTTTTATCGAGGGGCAGGTGTCACTTTAAATGTACATGAAAATCTAGAAGTAACTGCTTTTGGATCAATCCGTAATCGAGATGGAAATATAGTTGCTCCAGACACCTTAGAGAATGATGACCAAATCGCTGAGTTCACTTCATTACAAACCAGTGGTTTCCATCGTCTAAAATTAGAAACCGATGATGAAAACGCTATCAAACAATCCGTGATCGGTGCCAATGTAAAGTATCACCGCGACCGCTGGCATTTAGGATTAAATATTTTACATAATAAACTCGACAAACCACTGACTCGTTCTTTCCGTCCTTACACGCAGTTTTATTTTACAGGAGATCAACTCACCAACGTAAGTTTAGACTATTCTTATATTTTTCAAAATATCAACTTTTTCGGCGAGACCGCCATGAGTGATAACGGCGCAATTGCAACAACCAACGGTGTCTTGTTTGGACTAGATCGAAAAATAGACCTTTCCATCCTCTATCGTAATTTTGCAAGAGACTATCAAGCACTCGACGCTAATGCTTTTGGTGAATCAAGAACTGCTCGTAACGAAGAAGGGCTTTATATCGGCGCAGAAATTCGTCCCGCCAACCGCTGGAAATTTACCACTTATTTTGACCTTTATACACATCCTTGGTTACAGTTTGACGCAGACGCTCCTTCAATGGGTTACGATATGCAGTCACGTCTCACCTATTTTGTCAAACGAAAACTAACGGCCTACTTACAAGTAAAATATGAAGTGGAAGAAGAGAACCTCCGTGCCAACGAAACCAAAACAGATATCTTAGTTCCAACCAAAACTTTTCGAATCAGATTCCAATTCGACAACAAACTTAATCCAGGCATCGAACTCCGGACTCGCTTGGCTTGGGGCTTCACCAAAAACAACGTAAATATTAATAAAACTGGAATGATGTTATTTCAAGATATCATCTACAAACCCAAGTCTCTACCCTTCTCTTTTACAACGCGCTTTGCGTACTTTGACACCCCCGATTTTGATGTCCGTTTCTACGCATACGAAAACGACATCCTCAACTCTTTTTCAGTACCTCCCTACTACAATCGAGGTACTCGCTTTTATTTTAACCTCCGCTTCAAAGGTATCCGAAACTTAACGCTAGAGGCACGCTATGCTCAGACATTCTGGCGAGGCGAAGAAGGCTTTTCGCTGAATACGACGGAGGAAGTACTCGGTGCTACTCGGTCAGAGGTGAAGGCGCAAGTGAAGTATGTTTTTTAGGGAATAGGAATTTTTTCTTAGAATTTTTATGGAATTTCTGGATGTCAAGCATCTTAGTATAGACAAGTTATTGTTGGCCTTTTTTAGGACGATGGTAAATATATTTAAACTAAGAAGAATTGCTATGCACGAAAACAGAGTATCCTCCATTATTATCGCTTCCGCCATTACTGTTCATCGAGAACTAGGCCCTGGACTACTAGAATCAGTTTATGAAGCTGCACTATATTATGAACTAACAAAAAATCGTGGACTAAATGTAAAAAGACAATATCCATTTGAAGTTTTCTATGATGGACAACCAATGGGCAAAGGGTTTCGGGCGGACCTAGTGGTCGAAGATAAGGTGATCATTGAGTTAAAATCGGTTTCAGAAATTTCTAGGATATTTAAAAAAATCTTGATGTCCTACTTAATTTTAACCGACATACGACTAGGACTCTTACTTAATTTCAACGAGGTTTACTTAAAGGATGGAATCGTAAGAATAGTAAATAATCTAGATGAGTAATCTTATGTGGTGATCTTATGTGGTAATCATCAAAATTGTGTGGTCGCGCAGAGGCGCAGAGACCTTCTATCGTGTATTCTATCGTGTATTCTATGCACTATCTATTAGTTCTACACTTTTACGCTAAAAACCAAATTCAATCATCTTTCTATATCATTAAAATACAAAAACATGCTTAAATCACGCACTATCCGCATACCACGTGTCTCTGCGCCTCTGCGCGACAAAAAAATATATCCTCTCTACACCATAAAACATAATGACACAGAAATCACTATGATTCAAATAAAACACTATTAAATAAACACTCCGCATACCGCGTGTCTCTGCGCCTCTGCGCGACAAAAAAATATATCCTTTCTATACCATAAAATATAATGACAACAAAAAACACAGAAATCACTCCGCATACCGTGTGTCTCTGCGTCTCTGCGTCTCTGCGAGAAAAAAATCTCACTCTACCTCTTCCTTCACTCCATCTTCGCCAACCCCTCTTTATAAACCCGCAAACACCGTTCCCTCGCCTCCTTATGATCCACGATCGGCTCAGGATACTTCTCCGTCCCCAATTCAGGTACCCACTTCCTCACGTATTCCTTTTGTTTATCAAATTTATCCGTCTGCGTATAAGGATTAAAGATACGAAAGTACGGAGCAGCATCCGTTCCAGTTCCAGCCGCCCATTGCCAACCACCATTATTACTAGCCAGATCAAAGTCTAGCAATTTCTCAGCAAAATAAGCCTCACCCCATTGCCAATTGATCAATAGATGTTTTGTCAAATAACTAGCCGTAATCATCCGAACTCGGTTGTGCATAAATCCAGTAGCGTTTAGTTCGCGCATCCCAGCATCCACAATTGGGTAACCCGTTTTTCCATCACACCAAGCCTTAAATTCTTCCTCATTATTTCGCCATTCGATCTGTTTATACTTTGCTCGAAAAGGTCCATTTTCAACATGCGGAAAGTGATCCAGAATCATCGCATAAAAATCTCGCCAGATCAACTCACTCAAAAAAGTATCATTCAGTCGGCTTGCTTTCAAGGCTTTATCCCGAATAGAAATCGTCCCAAACCTAAAATGCAGTCCCAAACGAGACGTCCCTTTTATCGCTGGAAAATTTCGATTTTCGTCATAAGTCTTAATGATTTTTCGAGCAACCGAACGCTCCGGAATAACTTGATCGCTACTTTCAAACCCCATCTCTTTGAGCGAAATTATTTTTTCTGGTTTAGTAGAAAAGAGGCTTCTAAAATATTTTTTATTAGGATAAGGTTTAAAAAAATAAGAGATCTTAGTAGATGTTTTATTCACCGTATTTTTCACCATCCGGCTGTTTAGCTTAGCTTTCCAAATTTTACTATAAGGTGTAAATACTACGTATGGCGTTCCGTCGCCTTTGACCACTTCGTCCTTTTCAAAAATTACGTGATCTTTATAAGTATGAAAGGAAATATCTTTTTTAGAAAGTAAGGACGCTACCGCAGTGTCTCTCTTTTTTGCGTAAGGTTCATAATCATGATTGGTGTAAACAGACTTGATCGTATACGTCTTCATCAACTCCTTCCAAATCTCTTCTGGTGTACCATAACGAATCAGGATCGTACTGCCCTGCTCTTTTAATTCCGCATGCAACCGAGTTATCTCATTATGAATAAAGGTAACTCGAGCATCTTTTTTATTTTCTAATTTATCAAGAATGGATCTATCAAAAATAAAGAGTGGTAAAACATTTTTTTCGTTTTTAAGA
>CALGJS010000411.1 GCA_937927835.1 uncultured Saprospiraceae bacterium
CTAACATACTTTGACCGCTCTGCGGTCATTCTCTTTGTCAAAGTTATGATCTCCGGACTCTGTTCCGAACTTGATTCGGAAGAGATCATAGTATGTTAGCTAAAGTATTTAGCGTTGAACGACCGACCACAGAGTGGTCGCAGTATTTTCAAAAACACGTTAAAGTGCATTATTAATTCTTCACCTGCCTTTGCCGGCAGGCAGGTGAAAAAATTATTAATTATCCTTCTAAACATCAAAATCCACCACCACTCTTTCCGAAATCGGCAATGCCTGACAAGTTAAAATATAGCCAGCTTTGATCTCTTCCTCTTCCAGTCCGTAGTTGACGATGGTCTCCACTTCTCCTTCGATCAATTTGGCGCGACAAGTACAGCAAACCCCGCCTTTGCAAGCATAAGGTAAGTCTGCACTGTTTTTCATGGCGGCGTCTAATAAATTATCAGAGCCTTGTGCTATTTTAAAATTAGTGGTAATACCACCTTCGATAATCGTTACATCCGCGATCTTGCCACTCAATTTTTTGGCGATCTCTTTTCGTTTTTCAGGAGCACCACCCGTATTGAATAATTCAAAATGAATACGATCTTTAGGGACCTTTTTTTCTAATAAAAAATCTCGAATCAACAGCACCATGGGTTCAGGTCCGCAAGAAAAATAGTGGTCAATCTGTTCTACGTCGCAAATGGTTTTGAAAATAATATCCAGTTTTTCTGCGTCGGGACGACCATTAAAAAGCGGAACACTACGTTGCTCACGTGTGAGAAAATAAAAGATTTCTAGCCGCTCCATAAAACGGTTTTTCAACGCCTCCAATTCTTCTTTTAGAATAATAGACTTAACCGTTTGGTTGACATAGAATAATTTGAATGTAGCTTTTGGCTCCGTTTGTAAATGCGTTTTTATGATAGATAGAATCGGTGTAATCCCACTTCCTGCAGCAAAAGCAGCATAATTGCGAGCCTGGTCTGGTGCCACTGGAACAAAGAAAGTACCATTGGGTGGTAAGACTTCAAGGGTATCGCCCGCTTTGAGTTGCTCGTTGGCGTAAGTAGAAAATTTTCCTTCTGGAATCTGCTTAATACCAACCTTCCAAGCATCATCTAGTGGACTGGAACAAAGCGAATATGATCGTCGAACCGACTCCCCATTGATCTCTGCGATCAGTGTCAAATACTGTCCCTGCTGGTAGGTAAAGTCAGACTGAATCTCCGTTGGCACCTCTAAGGTGACAATCGTACAATCTTCGGTTGTTTTTTCAACAGCAGCTACGGAAAGCTTATAAGATTTTTTCGACATAATGAATTTTATAGAATTGAATGCTGCAAGCACTAGCCTCTAATTTACGATATTTCGGCTGAAATATTAACAAAACTAACGATTGATAGTTTAAATTGCAAGTAGTTTTTAAACAGTTTTTAAAGTTAAATCACCTAAAATTAGTAAACTTGGTTTTCTGATAGTGATTTTCTGCTGTTTGCTTCTGGCTATTTGCTTTTTGCTCTGCTTAATCGCGATTGAAGCGAGCAAGAGGCTAGTGTAAATAGCATTTTATAATTGAACTCCTGATTCTCTAATTTACTTAATCAAAACTTGTGTAACTTCACGTCTTGTTTATAAAAATTTACAAACAATACGAATCAAGGGGTAAAATCAAGTTTAAAACTAAAAATGGGTGATAAAATTATTATTTGCTTCACTCTATCGCCTGCCTGCCGGCAGGCAGGCGATAGCCGAAGGCAAATAGCAAGCGGCAAGAAGCAAGTAGCAAAAAATACCCATGTCAATTAGAGTGATATTCTTCCAATTTTTCAACCCTGATTCGCATAAAGAATACAATATTACATGTCGTTACGCTGGAAAATAGCGCAGGCTTTTGAGATTCGATGGTGGCAACATTATTTGCGAAATAAGCCGAAAAAGAATTATTTGGAGTGGAAGCGAGACTACTGGCAAACTTTTTTGCGGGACATCAAGGTGACGCCAAAAGCCAATAGTCGAGCGATTGATATTGGTTGTGGGCCGGCAGGTATTTATATGGTGCTGGATCAATTGCGAATTGATGCATTAGATCCTTTGCTGACGGACTATCGAGAGAAGTTGGAGCATTTTCGCGAAGCAGATTATCCTTATGTGAAGTTTCATGATCAAGCATTTGAAGATTATCAAAAGACAGAAGATTTCGATTATGTTTTTTGTATCAATGCGATTAATCACGTAGCAGACTTATCGGCTTGTATGGATAAGTTGGTGGATATTACGCGTCCGGGTGGAACGATCATTTTATCGATTGATGCGCATAATCATGGCATGCTGAAATCATTGTTTAGAATGATTCCTGGAGATATCCTTCATCCGCATCAATATGATCTACCGGAATATCGCAAGATGCTTACAGATCGAAACTGCGAAATGTTAAGTTCTGTTTTGTATAAGAGAGAAACTATTTTTAATTATTATGTTTTGGTCGCAAAAAAGGCAACCAACTAATAGACTTTATGCAAAATATTCCAGCATAAAGTCTAACGAAAATATTACGAGTGGCAATTCAATATTATAAAGTCAAAGAAATTTATTATACCCTGCAAGGGGAAGGAGCACATACAGGACGGCCTGCGGTGTTTTGTCGGTTTACGGGTTGTAACTTGTGGAGTGGGCGAGAAGAAGATCGACACAAAGCAATTTGTAAATTTTGTGATACGGATTTTTGGGGAATGGATGGAGACAATGGCGGAAAGTATACTGCCAAGCAGTTGGCGAAAAAAGTATTGTCGCTTTGGCCAAAAGGAAAAAAAACGGGAACGCCTTATGTTGTCTGTACGGGCGGAGAACCGTTGCTACAATTAGACGAGCCGATGGTTCAGGCTTTTCAAGATTTGGGATTAGAGGTTGCGATTGAAACCAATGGTACGCTCGCAGCTCCTGAAATAATTGACTGGGTTTGTGTTTCTCCAAAGGCAGGGGCAGAATTATTACAGACTTCTGGTAGTGAATTAAAACTGGTTTTTCCTCAGACCGGTGCGGAGCCAGAACTTTATAAGGATATGGATTTCGAACATTTCTTTTTACAACCCATGGACTGTCCAGAAGTAGAATTGTATACTCGGTTAGCTATTAAATATTGTTTGGAAAATCCGCAGTGGCGATTGAGCTTGCAGACGCATAAGATGGTGGATATTAAGTAGGGGAGTAAAGAAGAATGAAATTTAAAAAGTCAATTTGCGAATCAAAGAATGTGAAACCATTCAAACCAGAACCTAATACAATTATTGGATTAGCAACGGATTCATTGGGAAATGGAATAATTCATGGGTTGAGGCATAACCCTGAAAAGAATACAAATGGATGGTATATTTGGGTAGGGGACTATTCAGAAAAAGAAGATTTTTTCAAGCCAATATGTGTTGAACATCTAAAAGAATATTTAAAATTTGATTTAACTGAATATCTTGATTTGCCTCCTGGATTTCGATTCTTGCTTGATAGTAGTAATAATTATGAAGATGTCTGGTTTGATAGAGATTTATTAGAATCATAAAAATCTGCAAAATATTAAATTGGTAATATTCAGGTGACTTCCTAAAAAAAATACTTGCCAAAAAATCGGTTGCCCTCCGAAATTCATTCTCCTACTTTTGTTCTAAAAAATGAATTTCTTAAACGCACCTCAATCAAATTCTCTCCAGTCAATGACCACCATCTCCTCCTCAAAAGCAAAAGAATACTACCAAGCCTTACTAAATAAAGATTCACAATATATTGGCGTTTTTTATGCAGCGGTAAAAACCACTTCTGTCTTTTGCATCGCGACCTGTCGAGCCAGAAAACCCAAAGAAGAAAATGTAATATTTTACCGAACTTATTCAGAAGCATTAAAAAATGGTTTTCGTCCATGTAAGATTTGTTGTCCGACCGAAAATGCCAACGCAACTCCTGAGCAAGTAGTTCGAGCCATCGAATTCGTCAAGAAAAATCCTAAAGAAAAAATAGGAGATGCGATGCTTCGAACAAATAAAATCAGTCCCGAATTAGTTAGACGATGGTTTAAGAAAACCTATGGAATTACGTTTCATGCTTTTCAACGAATGTATAGAATTAATAACGCTTACAAAGAATTAAAAGATGGAAAGTCTGCCACGGCGACAGCATTTGATTTGGGATATGAATCGTTGAGC
>CALGJS010000412.1 GCA_937927835.1 uncultured Saprospiraceae bacterium
GAGCTTTAAGCACGTAGACACCTGCAGGAAGTCCCGCTAAATCCATTTTAAATTGATTTCCAGCAACCAGCTGTTCCTTAACTATACGACCGTTTAGATCAAACAATCGTAACGCAGTTTCTATTTCAGAAGCAACATTAAGGAATCCAGTTAGTTCACCTTGAACAGGATTTGGAAAAACTTCTAGTCCTAATTTAGAACCTTTAATTTTCGCAGTCCGAATGGGAGAATATTCAAAATTTCCATCCAAGTCATTTTGACGTAAACGATAATAATATTGTATTTCCGGTCGAACTTTTTTATCAATAAAATTATAATAATTGACGTCTTCTAAAATATCCACACTAGGTATATTGCCAATAATCGTAAACGCTCTTTCTGATTCACTACGACGTTCGATTTCAAATCCAGCGTTATCTTTTTCATTGGCCGTTTTCCAATCCAATTCGATGGTATTTTCTTTTCCAGTAGCCTCGAAAGATAATAGGTCAACTGGTAATAAAACGGCAGTACAAAAACTTAGACTCCAGGAGGTAAGTTCTCCTCCATCCAAATTAGCGTTGTCATTAATCCTCAAGGTCCAATCACCAGCCAGTGGTATCCCGTTAAAAATAGATAGCGGATCTTCTGGTTGAAAAGTACCTCCTTGTCCCAGCGGACTACAAGGCGCATCAGCAATCGCATCAATTGCACCATCACTAAAACTCAAATCGAAGTCGTCACTAGAACCACATTCTCGATCCAAAAGCATAGCAATTGGTGAACCTCCTGGAGCAATAAGCTCTATCGAAAGATCTCCAACAAAAGTATGATCTCCAATAATATTCGTAACAAAAAGTTCATCTACGTTCCCAGGTCCAGAAACAGTAAGCACGGAATTAATCACTGGTGTACCCGAGGCAGAGATCGAAATCGGTGTATTTTGAATAAAAGAGGCAGTACAGTCAGCGGTGGTAAATTGGCGTGTTAAAGACCAAGGAGTTTCACCACAACTGGTGTCAGATTTTACTCTCCAATAATAAAGCGTCCCCCCTTCTAAATCCATATCCATTGCATAGGAATTGGTCGTAACTGTTTCATTAACAACCAATACGGCAAAACTTGGATCATCTGCAACTTGTATGGTGTAAGAAACTCCATTCGATTTTTGATCCCAAAGAAAGGAGGGAATCAATCCAACCCCTATTTCATTATCAGCAGGCACAACAAGTGTGGTTAATCCAGCAACTTCTTCAACAGTCAAAACAAAATTGAAATTTCTGACAATAACACCGCTGGTACCTGTAACTGTAAATGTATAACTTCCTTCCATTAGATCTGTTGTATTGGTGATTTCAAAGGTAGTTGCGGAACCTCCAGAGAGAATTGGATCCGCAAAAACAACGGCAGCACTACCAGGAAGATTGGTAGCCGATAAAGTAATATCTCCCGTAAATCCAGAAAGAACATTGGTGTTAACAGGAATATTATTTGCCAGATCTCCTGGACAAATTGTTGATAAAGGATTTGGTAAATCTAATAAAAAAGTAGGTCCTGTAGTAAGTTGGATTTCAAAGTCAGCAGCGGAGATATTGTAAAAGATATTGTCAGAGCAGCGGACTTGAACTCTTGCAGTTGTGGTCAATCCTATTGGTGTCACGATGTCATGAGCACCATCATTGGTTACACTATTTGCCAAAATAACAGGATAAGTAAGTCCACCATCATAAGACAATAATATATCAACATTAGCACAAGAAACTGGAGCAACATCCGTTCCTGCTACGTCCCAACTAACGGTTTGGGTTTCTCCTTCTATCCAAATCACGCCGCTGGTCGTTGGCGAGGTAACTAAAAATGGACCATCAGCAACGGTAGTTATCGTAATGTCGTCTTCTGCCGTACAAGAAATACTATTGGTACTATTGTCTCGGACCGAAACTCGGAAATCCATCGTTCGTGCAACAGAAGGTAATACTTCCCAAGTAGGAGTGGTGCCACCAATTACGGCTGCTAAATTTGGAAGGTATCGATCACTATCCATGGAAGGAGGGAAGGAACGAAAACTTGGTCCTTGTGTATTGGTAGATTCAGGTGGTATTGCTTCTGCCAAATCATTGTTGTATTGTTCCCAAGTATAGGTCAAAGGATCATCGTCTAGATCAATAGCGGTGGCTTGAAGTAATAATGGTGTAGAACTTGGAACGGTCCGATTCGGTCCGGCAGATACGGTTGGTGCAGTATTGACGCTCGGAAGAATAGCTGCACAACTGGTACCCAAGATTCTTGCGGTCATTTGTTGAATACTGATCGCATGAAAATAATAATCAGGAACATTTTGGATTTGATTGGCACAATTGGAAGTTACATAACTCATTATGGTAGTTCCTGCCCCTGGTTCCATTGCACTGGCAGAAGATCTTTGGCATTGTTCCCCTTGTGTGTGTCCGGCTCCAAATTGATGTCCCATTTCATGTGACCATACTTTTAAGAATCGAGGTTGGGTTATTCCTCCTGCACTGGCTTGAGTAACACCTCTCGCTTTACTTGCACTACAAAGTACTCCAACTCCTGCTACTCCGCCGCTTCCACCACCACTAGAGCCTAGTACATGCCCAAGATCAAAATTTGGACTTCCTATCGTTGCATCAAGATTACTAATATTCTCTCCCAGCATGGTAATAGAACTACTATTGGTATAGGGATCGGTTGCTCCATCGTAATAGAAAATATCTGTTAGGTTATTAATCAGAATAAAACGTGCAGCAAGATCTCGTTCATACCATCCATTGATTTGATTGATACTCGTTACAATGTGAGCAGTAACTATCGCATCATCTGCAGGGCCGCCAGCCGAAGAGGCACCAAGTGTGTTGGTAGCGTATTCGCCTGTCACGGCGATGGCCAATCGATAAGTTCTAAATTCACAATCTCCTGCTCTTGCACTGCTTAAACCAACGGGTTCATTTAATTTTTCATCAATTGTACCACATTCAAATGGTTCCATATTGGCTGGTAGATCAGATTCATAATAACTTAAATAGTGCTGGGTATCTCCTCTGCTATATGGTTTTAGAAAAGCCATTCCATCTGGTAGTAGCAATAGGGCATTTAAGCCGTTGGCAGTCCAATCCAATCTAATTTTATGGGTTAGATCATTGACACCATAACCGTGATAGGTTTTGATAGAAGGAAACCTATTCGCTAAATTAGACTCCATCATGGTATACTCTACTAGGTGAAATGCCTCGGTATTTCCGTTGGGCAATAGTACTTCAAAAGGGGCTGATTTATCTGGATTGATGTCCTCTTCATGTGGTGCGCTGGTTAGAATTTCTTCTAATTTTTCTATGTCTAACAACAGCGTTTGATAAGTATCTGGAGTTATAACTCGCTGAGATTGGTTTTGATTATCAAGCAATACTGACTCATCAATTTCTGTAAAAGGGGAAACAGTTCCTTGCGAGAATAAACTGGTTGAAATAAGTAGGCAAGAACAAATTGAAAATAGTATCTTTTTCATAAATATATGGCTTTCATGTAAAAGATAGTAAGGTAAGAAAATTGCATTAAAATCTCTGTAGGCTAAACGTATTAATTAGGAATTTGGCTGATTTAAGTTAGAAGTGTTTGGCTAATTCAGAATCAAGTTTATGATTTCTTCCATTGTCTATTTTTTTATGGTAAAAATCTTTCATCAATTCTTTTTATTATTCCATTTGAAATATGTAGAAATAATAGGGTTTCTGTGGACTGATATTTTTTGAGTTGTTCAAAATTCGGAAACTTGGGTTCCGTCATTTTTTAAACAAGTTCAATGAATAATAAAGAATCTGATAATTTAAGTATTAATAGACCGAAAATCATTCTTCATTCCTTCTTCACTTGGTGCTAAAAAGGCAAGATTTAAAATTAAAATCATTCCAAATGCCATAAGGTTTGGTTTTAAGAAAATTATTAAAATTACGGCGGCTTCTAAAATTGCCCATCTAGAGATAGAAGCTTTGCGGTATTTGGTGAATTTCTGTTCAACTGGTGCATTAGGGTTTACTTGCTTTAGTTGATATTTAAAAACAAAATAGCTTAGAAATATTGCGCCAATCGGTAGCATCAAAAAAAGTAAATTTCCTTGATCGAATGCTAGCATCTTATATTCTACCACCGATAATCCAATCAAGACGGTATAGATTAAAACCATACCAGCGCAAATAGCCATGTGAATTATCTTAAGTGCTTTAAAATCTTCTTTCATGTATTTTAATGTGAAATGTTCAATAATTCGGATTGGTAGAATTCTGCTCCTTTTAGAACAAGCATGTATTGACCATTTGGAATATAAGAAACATCAAGATCGATGGATGATGTTGAATTCAAAATATTTTTATCCAAAACTTTTCTACCATCCATAGTATAAAGCGTTATTAAATCAATATTGATCATCTTTTTTATTTGTAAAATATCTTGTACAGGATTCGGATGGATAATTGCATTATTCGAAAGTTTGGTTTCATCTACACCTACTATTATTTCACTACCATAAAACTCTATTTCTCCAACTGCACTCCAAATACTTGTTCGAGTATCTCCAGCAGCATTGAATCTTCCATAACCCATTATTTTAATATACCGAGCTTCTACGAAGTTTACATCAACAAGGACTTCGTATTGATTAAACGCTGTAGTATTGGTGGCCGTTAAAAGTAATTCTCCTGAAGTCGGTAACACCATCGAAAAATCTGAAGGTTCCGTGCCGGTGGTTGACACCCAAATCTGAAATCCAAACGGATCTGATTTATTCGTAGTGGTAAACTGAACCACATTCAGAATATGTGAAAAGTTTAAATCATAAATAATATATTCTCCATCTCCTCTGTAATCTCCAGGAATAATATCCCCATCATCCGCAGCCCAAACAGTGGTATTGTCTTTGTCTAAGGTGTTGGCTGCATAATTAAATTTATCCACGCCGTTTACTTCTTCTTTTGAAAATGAGTGAACCGTCACTTTATCGTTTGGCATTCCAGTTCCTACATTAATCAAACCATACAGGCTTGTTAAATCTGCTCCTTCTTGAGTAACCGTTAATACCCGTTCAATATCATCTCCTCCAGGATCTTGCGTAAAAATTACGGTTCCAATCCTACTTGATGTTTCTGTATTTTCAGTAACCATTACAGAAACACTGGTATTCCCGGTTCCGGAACTTGGATCGATAGTTATCCAATTTTTACTTGATTCTGCGGTCCAACTTAAGTTGGCATTCACCATGATTTCATTGGTAGAAGCCTCTGAGGATAGAATTGGTAAATTGCCAATAGTCAATTGGTCACTGATTAGAATTGTGCAATCTCCATCATTAATATTTTCACCTAGATTATTTAAAAAACAAGCTCCAATTCCATATCCAACCATATTATCAGTGGTCGGTTCATAGGTTCCTAAGTCCGCCCCTTTATTCTCACTTCCAGTTCCTGAAAAAGTGAAAATTTCGCCATCTGCCGATGCGGAGATTCCATTTTCTAATAAAAATCCTGAGTTGGTTGTACCTAAGTCGGTTCCGGTATAAACATTCCCAGAATAATTTAGAGCAGTACCTAGATTGTTATAAGAATTCGGAGTATTACCTGAAATTATATCTGATAAATTTAGATTGTTATTAGAAAAATAAATTAAGTTATCTGAAACCGTACCAGTAGGATCGGTGGATCCTTTATCTGTATTGTAAAACAAAGGAGCATTGGTATTCACAATTGAATTTCTAGACAGGTTAATGTTTTCAGATTTTTGATATCCGTTTGAAACACTTGTGGAGGTACAAATTACATCGGGATTATCGCCACCGCCTAAAAAAGTAATTCCATTATTCCAGATAGCTTGATCGATCACCGTGATACAATTTTGAATATAATTGTTTGTAATCGTGTGATCACTATCGGTAATTCTTATACCTCCTGTTCCATCTATATTTTCTCCTAAAAAATAATTGCCATCTACAGTAGCATTCGAACCATGACGTAAAACTAAAGAACCTCTACATCTTCTAAATGTATTGTTATTGTAAATATTACCTTTACTTTTATTGGTGATGATTTCATTTTCACCATCGGCTTCGACAAAATAATTATTGTTAACGATGGCATTACTATTTACATTTTGAAATTCACTTGTTCCAATTCGGATCGTTTCGCTGTCACCAGCATTACTTAAGGTGTTGTCAACTTTTTCGTATTTATAAAAATAATTATTACTAATTCTGTGGCCAACGATGGCACAACGATCCTCTTCAGCATTGTATTCATATTCCGCTAAGATTAAGGCACCTGCACTTTGTTTATTCATAAAAGAACAATTGGTAACTGTATTATAAGTACCATATAAAACCACCCATCTATGTTTGGTAATTGAGTTGTTTGCCATATCATCAATCACATCATCAGGATGTATCGCTAACCCATCAATGGCACAATTTTGCAAGGTGCTATGGTTTGCATAATCCGTCCCATCTCTGAATTGAATAAAATTACTAGCGCCAAATCCACCTTGCCAATGAAAGCCATCTACGACGACATAATCCCCTCCAATATCCATTTGTAAACCGCCTGTAAACTTAACGCCTCCTGGAGTTTCTGCTCTAAAGGTGATGGGATTGTCTGCAGTTCCATTTCCAATAAAAGTGATTCGTTCATCGGTATTATAAACTCCATTGGCTAAAATAATTTCATCTCCTGGTACATAAGTCTGGTCTTCTAATTCTTCTGGATCAGAGATGTTATAGGTCGTTTGAGCGAAGATTGGAAGGGAGAATAGGAGAAAGATTGAGGTTAGGAGTTGAAATTTCATTGCGTATATTTTTTCCGAAATAATAGTTAATTCATTAGGAATTTAACATAGAATTAAAAAATCCACTCTAATTTACGTAATAATTTAGAATAATCCAT